>JAHJDK010000206.1 GCA_018812505.1 Nanobdellota archaeon
CAAAAAGTAGCAGTTTACTGAAAACACCTCTATTTTAGTCATGAAAACACCAGTAAATTACTCATTCCTCTATTTGATTCCTATTATTACTCGAATTCCTAAACCACTTTTAAATCTCAAGAATGTCATTTAAATAGTTTTCGAATAAACATGCATAATACCCACATTCGACAGTTCGGAAGAAAAGTTGTAATTTCAATTAAGAATTTCTAGGTTCATAGATTTGAGAAGATTCTTCTGGAAATTCTCTAGTGAGTTAATATGCCTCACAACTTCCTTTTTTCCAGCTATCTTTGTATAATAGCAAGTTATCTCTTCCAATTCCTCAAGAGCTTGCTGCGTTGTAAGTTCTAAATTACTCTGCTGGATCCTATTTCTGATAATTTGATATAGTTGTAAAGCCATTATGCAAGTATATACATGGCTTACAATTCTTTTATCTTTAGAATGCAGCATTGGACCTAGCACAATAAGTCTATTTGTATACGAATTTGCCTTTAGAAATTGAAAATTTTTTTCAATTTTATCTTTGTTGAAAAATAACCTTAAAATCTCTCTGTCTTCCATCTGTACCTTATTTGTGAATAAGACATGTTTCCCAAAGTTATCTATTACTTGTTTTTTGGCTTCCTCATTGTGAGATATCTCCCAAGTTAAATCGAATCTGTATGATTTGATTTCAAAATTTAAGAGAGAAAATAACTTCTTATTAATCTCCTTCAGCTTCTTCTTTATTTTTTCAACATTATTCCACTTAGATTTGAATGTATTTGTACTAATCTCTGTTTTGAATTCTTCTAATTGCGTTTCACATTTTCCTCGATATCTCTTCAGGCTTTGTTCAAGGTATTCAGTCTTATCTGCACTATTTTCTTTGTTATAAAATACAATTACTTTGTGTCTTCGCCCATAAATACTCTCTTCTTTAGAAGTATACAATATGTTGAGTGACTCCTTGGTTTGGCGTTTGTGGGCATAAGTCTTTCGTAATGAAGATTTCCTAATATTGAAATATTCTGGAAACTCTGATTCAATTAAGCCTCCCACATAATCAAACCCTTTGTTTAACAGTAAATCAAAGTTGCCTTTCCCATTAATTCCCCTATCGATTACAAGTGTACTACGGCCACGATAACCAACGCTGCTTAGTCTTTGACGAAGCCCTTCTGCGTATATCTTAATGAATTGTTTGTCATTAAGATTTCCTGCATAAGTTCGATGAAAGAAAGGGATGCCTGTCTCAGCATCACAGCAAAGAGAGATATTCACTTGATAGAGGTCATCATGCCCTCTCTTGTTATGACCATATGCTAATATTTCTGACTCCTGATTTCGAGAATAACTCTCTTGGTTTGTGAAATCAAGATAGAGTGTTTTAAATGTGATACTCTCATGCACGGAAATTACTTTACAGAGTGCGGTCTCAACTTCTGACGTATTTCTGTCTAATATATCCATGGTGCGGTAGATCTTCTGACTAGACAGTTCTTCAGGTGGAATATCTAGAACATTGACTAAGTCTGATTTGTAGTACCACTTTTGTAAAGAATATTTGGCGCAAGGCCAAATCAATCGATTTAGAACCATTAACATAACTCGTTGGGATAAATGAGGGTCATTTGTTCTTTTTTTTAGATTGTGTCCAAAGATTTGCGTTAAGCCTAATTGCTTCGTAAGGTCATAAAGAGCTCGCGACAATCCATACTCAAAATGCATCTGATGTTGAACTAAGACTTCGGCTTGCTGAAAATATTCGCATAGTTCTTCATATGGCCCTATGTATTTTGACTTAATTCTAACTGACCTTCCGTTCATAGATTTATTCTCTC
Source organism: Nanobdellota archaeon (assembly GCA_018812505.1). GTDB lineage: Archaea > Nanobdellota > Nanobdellia > Woesearchaeales. Next base: position 1,830 of record JAHJDK010000206.1, read on the forward strand.
CTCTGTAAATGTAATACTTCCCCTTGTCCTTTTTGCGAAATATATAGCTCATAGCAGTAAGTATCTATAACTACTATATAAATGTTTATATCCTCGACTATATAGATTAGCCATGAAATTATAGATAAGTATCTATTTAAAATTAGTTGTGGCAAAGCAATTTATGATAATTAGAGGAGAAAATGGAAAAAAATTCAGAAGTCAATATTCAACTGTCGAATGTGGGACAAGAATTTCTCCTAAATAGCATACCTTTCATGATGCAATTTTTAAATCTTTATATTTCAAGGAGATATTGCTGCCTCTCTACCTCGAAAATAATCCAAAGTCAGATCAATACGATGAGGCATTCTTCTCCAATCAAGTGTACTGAACAAGAAGAACAGTTTTCTTAGATCCTCATCAGGAATCCCACGATAATCCAACTCAGACATGTATGAATGAACTGTGATCATC
>JAHJDK010000207.1 GCA_018812505.1 Nanobdellota archaeon
TATTTCTTTTTTTTCCAAACGCTCTAAAAAGGATAGGTGTTTATAATACATATCCTCGCCATCCTTTATACTAGGAGTTGAAGCATACCATCTTATCTGTATTAAATCATAATTTTTTGCATTTATTGAATGAGATTGCTTGTAGATTTAATTTGAGTTTGGATGATTTATTATTTTTGTCACATGAAGAGATTGGTAAGCTCTTTGAAATCAAAAATCAGATAATTAAAAGGAGAAAAAACTTCAATATTCTTTTTGAAGATGGTAAATTGATGATTTCAACAGAAAAGATTTGTATGGATGATGGAGTTGTTGACACAAATGAGATAAAAGGTGTGATTGCGAATAAGGGTTATGTAAAAGGTAAAGTAACAGTTGTTAGGAATCTCGATGAATTGAAAAATGTTGAGAAAGGTGATGTTCTTGTTACTTATATGACTACTCCTGATTTTATAGTTGCAATGGAAAGAGCAGCTGCTTTTGTGACTGATGAAGGAGGTATTACTTGTCATGCAGCGATTGTCAGCCGAGAGATGAATAAGCCGTGTATTATGAATACGAAAATTGCTACATCTGTTCTTAAAAATGGTGATATGGTAGAGGTTGATGCAGATAAAGGAATTATCAGAAAGCTTTAGGCTTTCTGGAATGCTCAGAAACTTTGTTTTTGGCACACAACAAAAATTGTTGATGTTCAAAAATGAACTATTTTTGTAATTATCAGAAAGATTCAGCTTTCTGGAATTCAAAAATGAACTATTTTTGTAATTATCAGAAAGATTCAGCTTTCTGGAATTCAAAAATGAACTATTTTTGTAATTATCAGAAAGTTAAACTGATTGACTTACTTGCTTTTCTTCCAGATATCGTAGAAGAATTTTTTATAATGTTCAGCGTTTTCTTTGCACTCTATTACGAATGCTCTTGGTGTTTCTCCCCAGTTGAATGTTATGACATAGTCTTTGCAGATTCCTATTCCTGTTGGCAGTTGTATATTTGTTGTTTTGAATTCATAGTATCCTGTTTTTGAAAAGTTTACTTTTTCTTCATTTGCTAATGTTTTATCACTTGTTAGGATTTTTGCTTTTATTTTTTTCTCTGCTCTTTTTAGATGAAAGTTCTGGAATATCATTGTTGGTGATTTTCCTATTAGTCCTTTCCAAGGTATTGTCATTGCAAGATACTCATCATCTCTTTCTAGTTGGTTTACTAATTCATCAAAGAATGTTCTTATGCCTTCTGTTCCTACATACACTTTGGACTCTTGTTTTGTTTCTGAATATTTTTGTTTTTCTATTAGTTCTGGAAGAATTTTTTTGAAGTCGTCTTCTTCGTTTTTAAGTTGTTGTTCTTTTCTTTTTATATAATCTAGAATTTTGTTTGGGTGTGATGCTTGAAAATATTTTAGTTTTCCTTGTATTATATCTGTGACTAGTCCTTTTAGTTTTAATCGTTCTAGTATCTCGTATACTTTTGATCTTGCGACTGTGGATTTGGTTATTATTGGTCCTGTTGTTGTGTTTCCTAGTTCTAGTAGTGCGAAGTATACTTTTATTTCTCCTTTTGTGAATCCTATGTTCTCAAGTAGCTTTGTATTCATATTGTTGTTTTATTTGTCTATTTATTTAAATCTTTTGTTTGTTCTCCCCTAAGGGAGGACTAATATTAATATAGTTTAATTACTATATAGTAGTATAAAAAACAAAAAAGAGGCAAAATGAAAACAAACAACCGAAAAAATAGTGTTAGTACCAGAGCAATGGTGGCCACCCAACAATATTTGTCAAATAAAAAAAAGAAAAAAAGGTGATAAAAAATGGAAAAACTACAACAAAAGTTGTTTAAAGAAATGAATGAACTGCATGAAGAAGCAGAGTTTAGGAGAGGACATGGTTTAAGAGATCATACTTTCTTGGTCGCTTCGAATGCAGTTAGCATGGCTACGCAGACAGGTATGAGTTTAAAAGATATTGTTAAATCTTATATCTCAGGACTTATGCACGACATAATTCAGCCAGAACAAGTCATGGTTGGCAGTGATATAGAACGTATGTTAATCAACAGGTTTGGTTATGATGGACAAGGATCTGATGACAACGAAGAGAGAGAAAGTGCAAGGTTTGCAAATCATTATTTGAACCAAGCTTCAACAATTAAACTGTTGAACAGTTTTGGTGTTGACCTGACAAAAGGAGACATTAGTGATATAACTGCTGCAATCCTTACGACTGCTGGAAAGATGAATCCTGAAACAGGATTATTTGAGTTAAATGGAGAAACAGGTTCATTTAAAGATTTAGATAGGCTTTCCCAGATTACATACTTGGGAGATAAGTTATCAGGAGCAGCTCCAAACATGATTTTTAATGCATCTGCAAAAGTCATGGCTCTCTACGCGCAAAAAGGTCTTGAAAGCTCAATCTATCAGTTTGTGATAGACAAATTTGTGCCTCATATCAAGAAAAGAGACAGGTTCTTCAGCGAAGTCTTGAAGAACGACAGAATTGGAACTGTATATGAATTGAATGAAACCAACAGAAGATTAATTGAGAATGGTATGAGTCTGCAGAAAGAATTTGTAGAACAAATAGGAAAAGAGACTGAACATGATATAATGTATGGACGAGTTGGTCAGCTATTCACTTGTATGAGAATGATAGAATTGGCTAACACTATGATTCGTGAAAAAATAAGCGAAGGAGATGTTAGAGGAATAGACGGTTTTGATCTTATACAAGAGTTTTATGCAAGAAAGATGCATATGGCTCCAAACCCTGGAGAAGCTGCATGTACTAATTTGAAGAATTGTGCATTTACAGAGTATATAAACGATTCACTTCAGGATCAAAGAAGAATGGGAACAGCAATCGAGAAAACTCTAATTCCACACTCAGATTATACGCCATTCTAATTTTTTTCTTTTTTTCTTATTATAATTTTAAAAAAGGTTGAAAAATGAAACAAAAAAAGAACAACGGAATCAAGGAATCTCTTATTGAGATAAAAAGAATTTTTGATAGTTGGGGAATTGATAGAAAGGATTGGGCTTTGATGATTCACTTTGCAGATATCCTGCAAGGATATGAATTAAAGAAGTCTTTAAGGTCAGGACCTCCTCACTTGAATATTGTAATGAGAGCTTCAGCAATACCTTGGAAGATAAATGAAGATTTATTGGGTGTTGACGCTATTATTCCTAAAAATACAAGGTTCGCTAATGATATTTCAGAATTTCATAAAAAGTTTAATTGTGATTTTGATATAGTTCCAGAATCAGATGAATCTTTCAACACTTTTTCAAAGGACTTTGTTAATCATACTATTGCAGGTCATACAATCACTTTGCTGAGTGTTCTTGGAGATTTAAAATACACTGAAAAAAGTTTAGAGGATAAATTTGAAGAATGGGGTTCTAAATCACAGAGAGTTCTTCTTAAGGTGAAAGAGATATCAGAAATTGCAGAGAAGAAAAATGATAAAGAAATCTTAAAATGTGCTCAGAGAATACTCTCAAAGTACAAGATAGAAGAATCTAAAGAGCTTGATGTGAATAAAGAAATAAAAGGCATATGCGCTCATAGAGGAAAGGTTATAGGAAAAGCATTAGTTGTAACAGATAATGATTCAGATCCATTTAATAAGGTTCTTTCAATTAAAGAAGGAATGGTTTTAGTTGTGCCATTAACAAGGCCTCCTTACATGCCAGCCATCCAGAAATGTTGTGCTTTAGTAACTGATGAAGGAGGTGTTCTTTCTCACGCAGCGATTATTGCTAGAGAAATGAATAAACCTTGCGTTATTGGAACTAAGAACGCAACTAAAATATTAAAAGATGGTGATTTAGTTGAAGTCGACGCTACAAAAGGAGAAGTCAAAAAACTGAGCGAAGATTGGGTTCTGCGTTGGGAATCAGTACATCCTTTCTTTAGGATGAATTGTTTCTTTAACGGTCACAAAAAGAAGCAGATTCTTGGAAGCGACTATTCAAAACTTTTAGGTATTAGCAGAAATAATAAGATACAGATGTATTATTCCCAAAATGATTTGGAGAGAAAGTCAGAACAAGCTTTGAGCATGTTTAATGATAATAATAAATTATCTAAATACTTGAAATTTGTTAAAAAAAATAATTTTGAGTTGATTAAAGAAATCAAAGGTTTGTTAACACAAAAAAATTTATCTGAAAAAGTATTCATAAAAAAATATGAGTCTTGCATGATAAGATTAGAGTGTTTGCTTGCAAGTTATGATCTTTCTAGACCAGAATTCTTTGTGTCTGTTGAGAAAGAGGTTAAGGACAACCTTAAAAATAAGATTCTTGAAGGTGATTTGAATGAAATATTTACTTTGCTCACCACCAACACTAAGAGGACTTTGTTGAATCAGGAAGAGTTGGATAGATTGGATATCGCTTTAAGAATTCATAAACACCAGCAAAAGTACGGATGGATTGGAACTTCTGAAAGTGAAGAACCTTGGGACGTTGAACATTTTAAGTTGCAGTTAGATGAAGATTTAAAGCTTTCTTTTGAAGAACTCATAAAGAAGATAAGTGATAAAGAGCATCATGAAGCTAATACAGAACAAAAGCAAAAAGAGCTGGCTAAAAGACTGAAAATTTCAAAATCTACAAACTCTTTACTAGAGATTATAAAAACTTTTTCGCATTTAAGATTAAATACTAGATTAAAATGGGTTAGGGCTGGTTATCTTATGAGATTCGTTTTTAAGGAGATTGAAAAGAGAACAAGTGTTAATTCTAAGAATCTTGAAAAATACACTTTGGATGAGATGATGAATTTATTAGAAAATAATGTTAGAGTTAGTTCTGAAGAGCTTGACGCAAGAGATGATTATGCTTTTCTCTTGGTTGATGATGAATTGAATTTTTTTAGGGGAAAAGAAGTTAAATTGTTAGAAGAGGAACAGATTGAGAAAGTTGATTATTCAATCATCAAAGAAGTAAGAGGAATGGTTGCTAATTCTGGAAAAGTAACAGGAAAAGTCAGGGTTATCAATGCTTTGACGGAAAATCAAGATAAAGCAATTAATGATATGAAACAAGGTGAGGTTCTCGTTACAGGGATGACTAGACCTCATTTAATTGTTGCCATGAAGAAAGCATCAGCTATAGTAACTGATGAAGGTGGGATAACAAGTCATGCAGCAATTATTTCCAGAGAATTAGGAAAGCCGTGCATTATTGGTACGAAGATAGCAACCAAGGTTTTTAAGGATGGAGACTTGGTTGAGGTTGATGGAAGCAAAGGATTAGTTAGGAAGAAATAACTCTTCTGCCTCGCCAATCATGTATATTGATCCTGTTATCAAAACATCTTCTTTGCTCTTGATAGCTTTTTTCACTGCTTCTTTGACATCTCTTATTATTTCAAAGTCTTTTTTTATAATGTCAGAGTAATTATCTGGGTTTTCACCTCTGTATTTTCCCTGTGTTAGTATGAATCTTTTTGCAACTTTAGAAACTTCTTTTATCATGTCTTTCTTATAATCACCATCTATCATTCCAAACACTACCAAAAATTCTCCATAGTTTTTTCCTAAGAAGTTTATTAGTGCTTTCATTCCTGCAGTGTTATGTGCTGAATCTATGATTACTAAAGGATTTTTTCTGACAATCTCTATTCTTCCAGGCCAAAATGCGTCTTTTAAATCTATACTTTTAATTCCTAATAGTTCAAGAGCTTTTATTGCTAGGCAAGCATTTTTTATCTGGTGTTCTCCAACAAGTTTTATCTCGTATGTCTTGTTTCTCACTTTGAAAACTTGGTGTTCTTTGTTTGATTGTATTATTTCGTAATCATCAATTTTGTAAAGTTTGGAGTTGGTCTCTTTGCATTTGTTTCTGAAGATGTTTAACACTTCTTCGTTTTCTTCTGCTGTGACTAGAGGGATGTCTTTTTTTATGATGCCTGCTTTTTCCACTGCAATTTCTTTTTCAGTTTTACCAAGATGTTTCACATGGTCTATTGCTATGTTTGTGATGACAGATATTTTTGGAGTTACAACGTTGGTAGCGTCTAATCTTCCACCCATGCCTGTTTCTAGCACTATGTAGTCAGGTTTTTTCTCGTAGAAATACAGAAATGCCAGTGCTGTTGTGAATTCAAAAAAAGTTGGTTGTAAATTGTTTTCTTCACTGCATTTTTTTATCTTCTCAACTAGTGTTGCAATATCTTCATCAGTTATGTCTTTATTATTGATTTTTATCCGTTCATTAAATCTTACTAAATGAGGAGAGGTGTATAATCCTGTTGAGAAACCATTTTTTCTAATCACACTTTCAATCATTGCTGCAGTGCTTCCTTTGCCGTTTGTGCCTGCGATGTGGATGTACTTCAAGTTTTTATGAGGATTATCTAATGCTTTCAGTAATTTAGAAATTACTTCAAGTCCTGGCTTTATGCCGAATCTTTCAAGAGAGTACATGTATTTGAGTAGGTCTTTAATATTAGTCATTTTTTTAAATTGTCTAATTAATTCTCATCTTTGGATATTCTTTTCTTATTGCTTCTTTCAGGTTTTCTATAAAACTAGAGGTTGGTCTGATAATATCTTGGTATCTCTTGTCTTTTACTGTTTCGTTTGTGAATGGTTGAAGTTGCCATGCAGCATTAATGTTTTTTATCTCTTCTGCTATCTCTAATAATTCTTCTTTCTTGTATATGAGTCCTGGCACTATTGTTGTGTTGAAGATTATCTCTGTTTTTTCATCGTATGCTTTTAGTATTTCTAGTGTTTGTTTTATGTCTTTTATTATTTTTTTTGTTGATTTGAAGAATGTTGCAGAGTTTGTTGCTTTGTTGAAGTCCTGTTTCAATGATGCTTTGAAGTCCATTATTATTATGTCTATTAACTCATTTTTTAGCAGTGCTTCTATTACTTCTGGTTTTGAGCCGTTTGTGTCCAGAACCGTTTTTAGTTTTAGTTCCTTGGCTTTTTTGCATATTTCTATTAACGCTTGTTTTTGAAAGCATGGCTCTCCACCTGTTAGTAAAACTCCTTCGACTGTTTCTCTTTGGTTTTCAAGTTTATTGTATATTTCTCTTATCTCTGTTTGTTGTTCTGGCTTTGTTTCTAGCATGTGTGGCTTGTTGCAGTATGGACATCTAAAGTCACAGCCAGAGAAGTAGATTTTTGTGTAAAGCTCGTTTGTGAATTCCACTGAACCTACAACTATGAGTTCTGCTATGAATGCTTGCATGCTTAGAAGTATTTCTCAGCTATTTATTAATTTTAATATTTTATGAGTATATTTTTTCAATTCTGAATACTTTCAAGAAGATATTTGACTTGTTATGGGAACAAGCTAAAGAATGATTTGTATAGAATAATGTTGTAAGATTGTAATCTCAATTTCTGGTTTACTCTTCTTCTTCGTCTGAGTTAAAAAAAGAATTTAGTTCCTTGCTTGAAATCTTTGCTTTGTAGCTTATGGCAGACATTTTTTTTTCTCGACTTAATGTTTATGTTAGGTTATTTCCTTTTTTAAATATATAGGGCTTTGAACATATAAACGTTAAACATTATCTTTTAAACCTTTTTTTCTAAAAACATATTTTGAAACCATAGTTTGTAACAATCTGCATTTATAAATGCTCAGAGGGTTAATTGGTGTTAATTGTTGTTAGAGTTTCTCGACGAAGAACTTCACGCATTCTCTACTTGCATATGTGAGGCTTGTTGTATTTGATAATTTTTCATCAGCGCCTTCTATTGGTATTGTTTGGGCATGTTTTGCAAGTTTTTTGATGGCTTCTGATTCTGCTACTTCTTCCTCATTATTAGTTCCATAAATTAATAGTAGTGGCGCTTTGATTTTCTTTATTGCTTTTTTCAGTCTTTTGTTGTGTTTAAAGTTTTCTTCTAAGAATTCTTTGCTTATTTTATGTTCATTCTCTTGATGGTCTGTGTGTGTGAAGTATCCTTTTTCTTGTGCTTCCAAGTGCCATGGATGATCTGTGAATCCTTCTCCTAGTTCAAACTTTGGTGAGATTGTAGCTATTGCTTTTAGTCTTTTATTTTCATGTGCTGTTAGCAAAAGGATGGTTCCTCCGAATGAGTGACCTACTGCTCCTATTCTTTTCTTATTAACTCTTTCATTATCTAATAATTCTTTCATCACTTCTTTTAAGTCATGCTCTTCTGATTTTATGTGAAATGTTGCAATATCTTCTTTTAGATTCATCGTAAAGTTAAATCTTACTGTTAGAAATCCTGCTTCTGTTAATTTCTTACTTATCTCATGATAGATTGAATCACTGTCTACAGGAAATATTGGGTTTGCAGTTAGTCCATGACAGATTATTATTGTTGAGAATGGTGGTTTTCCTTCAGGTATTTCTAAGAATGCTCTTATGTTGTGAAAGTATCCTTCGTCAATGTTTATTTCTTCTATCAATGTTTTACCTCAAGATTTTTTTAATCCTAGAATTGATTGTCTTGACTCACGAAGTACTTCTCCGTTTTTAGCGTCGATTCTAATATTTATTATGTTAAATGCTTGTGTAATAAGTGTTAGGTTGTATAATTCTGTTTCAAGGTTTTGCAGAATGCATATTATTTTATTAACTATTTCTGCAGAGTATTTTTTTTTAACTAATTCTTCTGCTTTATTAATGGCTGTTTCAAGTGTCAGCTTCACTTTTTTTAAATCCAATTCTTTCACATGATGTCCTGGCTTCTTGAAAATTTCTTCTTCAGGGCTTTTGGTAATTGTTTCTCCTGTTATGAACACTACAACTTTATCTCTTTTTTTACCATAATATCCTACTTGCCATTCTTGTTGTATCTTATCTATGATTGTGAATGCATGTGCTAGGTAGAACTCAGGGTTTTCCTCTTTGAAGTCTTTGAATGCTTTTGATGATTCAATCTTTTCAATAGCTTTTTTTAATAACATGAAATTTCTTGTGTTGTTAATAGTATATAATGGTTTTGGTAGAAGTTAATAAAAAAATAAAAAAATTATGTGAAGACTGGTCGGCCATCCACTTTTTTCTTCTTAATGTAATCCCATACAGCCCATCCTACTATTGCAATAATAATTGCTGTAATCCAATGTTGACCAATAAGATTTGCAAGAATACTTAATCCAAAAGCAATGTAAACCCATAAAATTGAATCTTTCTTTAAAGTAAAGAATTTTGAGATAAAAACAAGGTCTACAACTAATATTACTATTGTTAAAATAATGGTCAAGTAATACATTGCAGTAGTCATTACAACTTTAACTAATGGATTTATTAAAGCATTTATTAGACTAAACGCTGCACTTATAATTCCTAAACCGACTAAAATACTGTATATCCAAACAACTCCAGGTCTTTTCATTTTAGATACCTCCAAATATAGTTATTAATTATTTAAGAAATAGCATATAAATGTTTTGGTGTTACTTGTATATTTTGTAGAAATCTTTTTTGAACTGTTCAAAGTTTTGGTAAAATATTGTTTTTATGCCTATCTTCTTTGCGTCTGTTAGATTGCTTTCCTGATCATCGATGTATATGACTTCTTCTGGTTTTACTTTGAATCTTTTTAGTAGAAATTCGCAGGTTTCTTTGCTGGCTTTTGGAATGCCTAGTTCCCAAGTGTTTATCACATTTTTAAAATGTTTTTTAAAATCCAATATGTGATTCACTTCAAATAATTGGCTTCTTGTGTTTTTACTTAAGAGCAAAGTGTTTGTTTCTTTTCCTATTTCATCTGCAAGTTTTATGACTTTTGCGTTTTTCTTCATTAAGCTATAATGTATTTTCTTAACCTCTTTGTAATCTATTGGCAGATTTGTTTCTTTGACTGATTGAATCCACGCTTGTTTCTGTGTTATCTTGCGGTTTGCTGCGAGATTCAGATATTTAGTGTAAAATATTTTGTAAAGATAATCTTTGTCTTTATCATATTTTTTTGCAAGAAACTTCATAGTGTTAGGATATCCTTCATTCAAGGTTACGCCGTAGGCATCGAAGATTACTAGTTTGATTTTTTTAGACATAGTGTTTATTTTTAATATAGTCATATTTAATGTTTTTTGTTTTAGAAAGTTTTATATAGTATTATATCCAGAATTATTCTCATAAGATTATAGTTTTAAACAATTTTCGAGGTGTTTTTTAAAATGGTTAATAATGATCATCCACACTATGTGGGAGTATTAGTTTTCTTATGTGTTGTTATCATCGTCGGCTTCGGCTGGTTACTGTTCTCAACCAAAACCACTGATCTACCGCCAGAACCACCAATTATAGGTGAAGGAATAACAAACACCAACCTTGGAGGATTAGCATTCTACCCAGGAGACGAAATACCATCAGAATACGCGCCCCCATGGGACATCTTCAACTATAAAAAAATGATATTCACAATCACACCAGACGAATTCATAATTAACATGGATGATTTAGACGAAGAAAACACTATCAGCATAGAAGCAAACCACCCAGAAGGATTAATCTACAAATACGGATACCTATACTACCTAGCAGAAGAAGAATGGGGCTCATTCGAATTCGAAGAAACAACCATTGAAGGAAGCAACTGGATCAAAAACTATGGCTCAATAATAGAAAAAGCACGAAACGAAGACCTACTAGAACTAGGAGCAGGAGAATACTACCTAGTAGCCTATAGCTGCAAAAAACACGACGGCGAATGGAAATGCGGCTGCAAAAACGAAAAAGAATGCGGCTACTGGATGATACAAAGCTTCAACATACAAGTAGAAGAATCAGAACTACCGCCAGAACCAAGCTTCTGCGGAAACGGAAGATGCGAAACAGGAGAAACAACTGCTAACTGCCCAGAAGACTGCGACGAAGAAATATCCAACACAACATGCACAGACAGTGACGGAGGAATACAATACTATACCTACGGAGAATGTACACAATGCAACACAAATGATTATTCTGGAGCATGCTTAGGCACGAGTGACAATTGTGTAGAAAATAGTGTTCAAGAACTTCGAGAATGCTACTGTCAAGACAACCATATAAAAACAACAACATACGAATGCCCAAACGGCTGCGAAGATGGTGCTTGTATAAAAGAACCATTAAAAGATTGTGAAACTTTACAGGAAGATTCTTCGGCAAATCAATATTTTGTGATGTGCGCAAATGAAGGGTATGATGATGTTTGTTTCAATAAATTCACAGGAGTATATCAGGGTTGTGTAAAAGATTCTTTCAATGATTGTACTATCAATAACGCGAATGCAGAACAGAATATCTTATGTGATGTAGAAAAACCAATCTGTTATGATTCTGATGGAGGTTTGAATTATTATGTGGGAGGAACAACCTTAACCTATAACAATTCATTTAGTGATGTTTGCGCTGGAAATACTGAACTGAAAGAAGGTTATTGTCAAGATGGAAAACTAGAAATAGAGTATTATAAGTGTCCAGTAGGATGTAATGGAAGAACCTGTATGGGCACACCAAACTGCAAAGAAACAGATGAAGGAAAAGATTTTTATAACAAAGGATATCTATCTGCTAACTGTAATAACTTAGGTGAATGTGGAACTTATGATGATTTTTGTTTCACAGACAACACCACACTGAGAGAATTCTATTGTGATGGAGAAATCAAAAGAGAAACAGTCATTGAATGCCCATACGGCTGCGATGACGGAGCATGTTTATAGGTGGTTTTGTACCATAATATTGTACTTTTGAATCCACTTTTGAGTGTGCGGATTTAATGTTGGCTAATAATACTGTTATTGTTAGGAACAATCTAAATCCTATGGTGGGTTCTATTATTTTATATGTTAATGATACTGCATATCCATCTCCACCAAGACCTCCGTCAGTGCTTTCATTTTTAGAGCCTGGAAGACAAGGAATTATTTGGAGAGAAGTAGAATATTTAGGTTCTGTTGCTTCTAGAATAGAGAAGAACATGTCGATTAGTTATGTCTTTAATGGTAGCTCTTATACAGTAAGAGGAGGTTTTAGAGGAGGAATTATAAGTTAATAATTTTGTTTATTTTATTCTTCTGTTAGTATTTTTTAGGTTTGTTAGTATTATTTCTCCTATGAGGTTTTTTAGTGCTTTGTCGTCTCTTTTCTTTGACTTTTTTGTTAAGTCTAGGTATTGGTCGGAGTATCCTATTGGAATGTCTAGCATTGGTATTTTCGCTTTTCTTAGTATGTGTAGCATTAATAGCCTTGATGTTCTGCTGTTTCCGTCTATGAATGGGTGTATTCTTTGGAATTCGTTGTGAAAATATGATGCAAATCCTATTATTTTATTCACGTCTCTTTTTTCTTTTTCAAATTCTTCGTATTTTTCAAGTAAATTATTTAGTTTTTGTTCGATGTTTATCCAGTTGCTTGTTTTGAAATCTGGATTGTTTTTTATTATCACATTTTGTTTTCTTATAATTCCTGCTTCTGTTATATGGTTCATTGTTAGTTCATGATATTTCATTATTAGTTCATAATTTAATTTTATTTTTCTTTTCGTGTTTTGTATCATTAAATCAACTGTTTTTTTGTAGTTGTTTATTTCCTGGATGCTTTGTAGGTTTTTTGTTTTTGGAATTATATTTTTTAGAATTAGTTTTTGTGTTTCAGGTAGTGTTATTGGATTTCCTTCTAAGCTTAGGCTTGTATGTATGAAGTTTATTTCGTCTTTCTTTTCTAGTTGTTGAACTTCTTGAGGGTTTATTCTTAGATTTTTTCTGTATTTTTTCATTTCTTTGTTTATTTCTTTTGTGAAATTGTATTCTTTTGGTTTGTAGAATTTTGTTTTTTTGTTGAAGAATTTTAATAAATCTATTATGAAGTGATGTTTTAGTAATTTACATCTGAGTGGTTTTTGCGAGATTATTAGTAGTAAACCATATTTTGCTAGTGCATCTGTGTATAATTTATATGTTTGTGGGTGGATTCTTATGTTTTTATTTGTGAAGTCGCGTTCAAGAATTCGGTGGAGCAGTGGACGGGAAGGACTCTCACTAACCGGGCCCTGGACCACGCCATCGCAATCTACAACACCAACCGCAGCCTGATGCGGCAGGTCTATGAGTTGAGGCGTTTGGA
>JAHJDK010000208.1 GCA_018812505.1 Nanobdellota archaeon
TAAATAAAAACAAAAACATTGGTGAAGCAACAAATAAAACAATAGCTATATACAGCTGATTTCTGTCACTAATAAAAGTAGTTAGAATTAAATAAAAAACAATTATCGAAACAACACATAATATTATAGAAAACATAATTAAAAAGTTAGTTCCTAAAGACGACAATGTTGAAGCAATATATGTAAACAGATTTATTTCATGAGGTCTGTCTTGCAGATAATCCCAGTATAAGCCTTTTGATAAATCCTCTGAAGCTCGAATATTATAATAAGAAGATCTAACAAATAAAGGATTATTGCTAGAATATCTTAAAAGAAAAGGTAATAATAATATAACTACTGCAAGTATCACTATTAAAAATAAGCTTATTAATGATTTATGCTTTAATCTCATTGTATTGTACACTTAACCTCATATATTAACACTGAATTATTGTAAACAAGTTCAAAACAATCAGGATCTGCATAATAAAGATTATTTTCAACACCAAATTTTCCTGAAAAATACAAATACCTAACATCATATTTATTTAACCTTCTGACTGCCTCTGTTTTCAATCTCAAAGAAAAAACTGATTGCACATCTTCATACCTTTGTTGTGCATCTTCAATCAATAAAAAATCAGAATCTATAACAGTCTTAAGATTTGTGTAATAATTAATTAAATAACCTTCCTCTAAACGAGCCAAAACCACAGATTCATTATTAGCATTTACTTTTAACCAATCTAATGCGTCAATTTCTGAATCAGAAGGAACTTCCTTTAAAGAAAAAAAAGCCAAATTAATACTTGGAATTAAACTAGTCAAAACAAAAAGTATAACTAAAACTAGTAAAAACCAGTATTTTAATCTAAGAGATTTAGTTTTCTTTAAGTAAGAATAAATTATTTTTATGGAATGACTTGAAAGTAAAACCAACATTAAACTTAAAAAAATAAGTCCTAACTTAAATTCTATAAGTTTGAACCATGATAAAATCAAAACAGCCAGAAAAACTCCTAAAATCATTAAAACACTTCTTCGTTTAACTTTAAAAAGAACATGATAAATAGCATAAACTCCTAAGACAACCGGAAGTATTCCAATTTGATATATTGCTTGAATTATATTTAAGTCAAAAAAATAGTTAGTTAAAATCTGAAGAGGTATATTCTGCCAAATAACATACGAACCATGAATAAGCAGAGCTTTTTTGTAAATTATAAAATTAAACCATAGAACCAAAAAACTGAAAAATAAAATCAATTCAATTTCTTTATTTTCCACCTCTAAAGAATCAATTTTTAACAATAACAAGAATATAAGAAGACCAATTATCAAAACAAAAGCAGATGCATGAGTAAAAACCAACACAACTATTAAAACCAAACATAATTTAAGATATCGCTTAACATCTATTCTCATAACACAATAAATAATTGCTAACATCAAAACAGACACTAAGGAATATATTGAGAGATCATTTAAAGTTATAAAAAATACAGGTATAAAACCTGAAAAAAAACTTGAAACCAAGGAAATTATTCTAACTCTGGTTATATAAAAAGAAATTAGATACACAAAAACAACGATCAATGAAGAGAGAATGTTTGGAATTAACTTAGCGGCCAAATCAGTGCCTAAAAAACTAAAGAAAGCTAACAAATAATAAAATAAAGGTGGAAACAAGTGTGTTCTACCAGCATAACTAAGAGAATCTTCGAATAAAGGAAAACCAAAGTTATTTACGTTTTCAATCTGTCTAAGAGCAAAATAAGATTGATAAGAAAATTTATCTGTTTTTATAGATATTAAAGTTCTAGATAAGAGAGTCAAAGAAAAAATTGCTAAAAGCAATAAGGCAGCAGTTGATTTTTTCATAAGCCCTTAATAAAAAAATTATTTAAAAAAAACATTATTAATCCTCTTCAGGATTATAAGATGGCACTGCAGATTTACTAATAATCATTATATCTCCAATACTTTTGACTAACTGATGTGGTACTATGACTCCTTTGGCAGCACCTAGTACTTTATTCAAAAAAGAATTTTTAGTTGCTTTAACTCTCCATCCAAAAACTTTGTTGCTAGTGAGGATTGCTTCTTCAATATCACCAAAATAATCTCCACTATCAGTGAAGACTCTCATATCAAAAGTCTCTGTTATTTTTTTCATCTTAAGCATTAATACCACCTTCCAAAAGTTGTAACAATATTTAAAACAGATTAGTTTATATAACTTTCGCTTAGTGAAAGAAATATTCAACGAAAAATATATATACTATTAAGTGTAATTTAAAAATATAACTCAAGAGGTGAGATATAACATGGTTTCATCAGGATTAGAAACAGTCATACTGGCTATTATTATAGGTACTCTCGCAGCTATAGTTTACAGCTTAAGAGTTCTTGTTCTAATGGAAAGAAGAGTTGCCAGAATGGACTTAAATATTGAACGAATGGCAAGAAGAATAGTTAAAGAAGAATTTAAGATAGAAGCTGAGGAGAAAAAAATAGAAAAAGCTCTAAACAAAAAATAACTTTTTTATTTTATTAACTCTTCAAATATAAATCCTCTTCTTTTTGCAAGTTCTAAACTTGCAGTAAAAGAAGCAGGTGTTTCTTCTAAATCTTCAATATTTAGAAAATAATAATTTTCTCTATCAAATTTTATAACAACCCAAGGCTCTGCTCCAAATTTAAGAGCAAAATACTTTAAATCATTGATTTCCTGCTTAGAAAAATATTTCTTTTTATCTTTAGTTGCTTTCACTTCTAAAGCTAATTTTCTAAGATTATTGCCAACTAATAAATCAGGACTTGGAAATTGTGTAGAACCAGAACCTGCAACTCTTACAGCAGCCCAGCTAGCACCCCAAAATTTATGAATTAAATCACGCTCTGCAACACTTCCCTTACTTTTTCTTCTCGCATGTGAAATTCCCATGAATAAAATTAATTTAGTTATGGCTATAAATATTTTTTTAAAACAAAAATTTAAATAAAAAAAGGCGTTATAATAAAATTAAAGGTGATTTCAATGGTTAAAAAACGAATAATACCATTAGCAGCTATGGAAAGGCTAATGAAACAAGCGGGTGCTGACAGGGTGTCTGAAGAGGCAAAAATTGCTTTGAGAGATGTTTTAGAGGATTTTGGAGAACAGATATCAGAATCAGCAAACAAATTTGCGTTGCATGCAGGTAGAAAGACCATAAAAGCAGAGGATATAAAATTAGCATCCAGATAATATGACTGAAGAACTTATCGAAGTCATTGACAACAACTCTAATATTTTAAGAATTGTTTCAAGAAAGAACATTATAAATAACAACTTAAAGCACAAAGCAGCTCTAATAATAGTTATTAATTCCAAAAATCAAATTTATGTTAATCAAAGGAAAAAAACAAAAAAGGTTTTTCCATTAAAATGGGCTGTTGGAGCTGGAGGAGCAGTAAGAACTGGTGAAGAATATAAAGAAGCAGCTCATAGAGAATTAAAAGAAGAATTGTGTTTTGATTCTAAATTAAATTTTTTATTCAATTTTGATTATGAATCTGAAATAGTCAATTATAAAGCAAAAGTTTATCTAACAAATTACGATGGAGTAATAAAACTTAATAAAAACGAATTTGAACAAGGAACATGGATTGATATGGATAAACTTAAAGAAATGATAAGAAAAAAATTATTGTGTCCTGATACAGAAATATGCATTAAAAAATATTTTAAAGAAAATTTAAAATTTGACTTTCATAAAATCATGCGCACAACTTGAATTTGCAAAGTAAGTCTGTATTTCCTCCTCTAGTTTCTCCAGAGTTTTATATCTTTGAGAGAAATGTGTTATTATTAATCTTTTAACATTTGCTTTATTTGCTATTAGAGCAGCATCTTGTGTAGTCATGTGTTTATATTTCTCAGAGTTGTCTTTCATATCAGACATGTATACTGCTTCTGAAACAAGAACATCTGAGTTATTTGCAATATCAAAACAAGTTTGTGTTGGTAGCGTATCAAAAATGAAAGTTAATTTTCTGCCTTTTTTTAGACTTGAAACATCATCAGGAATTATTTTTTTTCCATTTACAACAATTGATTTTCCATCTTGTAGTTTTCCCAACTCAGGTCCTTCTTTTAAACCATATTTCTTTGCCTTAGCTAAATTTATTTTTCTTAAATCATTCTCAACAAAAGAATAAGCAATACAAGAAGTTGTGTGATCCATAGGTGCACATTGAATTGTATAATCTTTTGTTTTTTTAAAAACTTCAACACTATTTGGGTTTAACTCAACTACTTTTAAATCAACATTTGAACCGTCAAAAACTACTGAATCAAGAAGGTGTTGAACTCTCTTTTTTGTTCCTTTAGGACCATAAATA
>JAHJDK010000209.1 GCA_018812505.1 Nanobdellota archaeon
AATCTTTCGATTATTCTTACAAAACACTTTTTAATCTTTAGTTCTGAAAAACAATAACTTTATATAGAAAGGGATATTAAATGATATTATTAGATATTACAAAGTTTGAAGTAACTGTTTCCAAACATGCAATATTTCAAGCTTTGGAAAGAGAAATTGATCCAGATATAATAGAAAAATCAATTCGAAAAAGCAAAATTAGAAGATTTGGTAAAAACAACATAAAATTTTCAACTAACAAAATTGTTTGTGTTGGAGAAATAAGAGGTTTAGAAATAGTGATATTTACTGTTTATAAAAAATGAAGAAATGCTCTAATTGCGGAAAAGAAATGGTTCAATCGAAAGATAAGACAGAAGATGGAATAGAATTTGATTATTATAAGTGTATGAATTGCGGAGAAGAAATTCTTAATATGTTTCAATTACATGATTTGGCAGATAAATATCGAGAAATGAAAAAATACAGAGCAAAGCTTTCCAGATGGGGTAAAAGTCTTGGCTTAAGAATTCCTAAGGATTTGGAAAAAGAGTATTTTTCTAATCATAAAGAGGTTAATCTTATTCCTGAAAAAGGTTGTATTAAGATTATTCCTGTATGATTGTTTGTTTTTTTGAAATCGCAACTATTATATAGTCTTGCTTTTTTTGTTATCTTTTACAGCGACAACAAAGAAATTTGCTGGAATTTTTTGAGCATAAATTTTTGGCAAATTTATGTTAGCAGTGAGGTGTTTTATAGTGAGAAAGATTTGTGTTATTAATCAAAAAGGTGGTGTTGGTAAGACCACTACTGCAGTGAGTTTAGCGGCTGGTTTGGCCAGATTTGGCAAGAGAGTTCTGCTTGTTGATTTAGACCCTCATAGTAATATTGAGTTGTCTATGGATTTAGATTGTAGTTACACTTCTTATGATTATCTTTTTGATGGTGTTATTTTGTCTGAATGTCTCAATCCTGTTGGTACTAATTTTGATGTTGTGAAGGGTGATTCCAGGTTGTTGGGTGTTGATGGTGACTTGGCTAATCAGGAGTTGTCTGCAAAGATTCGTGAAAAACTGGATTTAATCAGAAATTATGATTATGTAATTATGGATTGTGCTCCTTCTATGAGTTTGTTGAACAGGTTTTTCTTGTTGTTCTCAAGAGAGGTTATTGTTCCTACAACCGCAGATCCTTTGGGTTATGATAGTTTGAAGAAGATGGTTTCTTTTCTTGAAAAGTTCTCTGATTATAATGAGATTGATATTAAGGTTTTGAAGATTGTGCCTACTCTTTTTGACAGTCGAAACAAGATTTGCAGGCAGGTTTTGGAGCAGATAAATAATGATTATTACGAGTTGGTTTCCGCACCTGTAAGGATTAATTCAAAGATTAAAGAGGCTCCCAGGAATAAAAAATCAATCTTTTCGTATGCTCCTAATTCCAATGGTAGTGAGGATTATTTGGTTTTGGTTCAGGGTGTTATTTATTCTGAAAACAGTTTTAAGGAAGAAAGTGCTTCTATTAGTATTTCTGAGAAGATTGGAAAACAATAAACTTTTTTAATATTGTTTTT
Source organism: Nanobdellota archaeon (assembly GCA_018812505.1). Lineage (GTDB taxonomy): Archaea > Nanobdellota > Nanobdellia > Woesearchaeales. The sequence continues at coordinate 1,556 of JAHJDK010000209.1, forward strand.
TAGAGATTTATGTTAGTTTTATTGTTTTCGTAAGTTTTTTATACTTTTAATTCTATATTTTCTTGTTATGGAGAAAAAGCTTCGTTTGATGTTGGTCATTGTTTTTGTTCTTCTGGCTGTTGTTACTTTGTTTAATGCTGTTTTATTGGATGAAAATATTGGTGGTTCGGCTCGTAAAAGTTTAATTTTTAGAAGGGATGTTGACAGACTTGTTGTTGATGTTTCTAAGCCTGTTGTTAATAAGATTGAGACAGGTGATGTCGTATCTGGTGCTAGTTTGGTTTCTTCTGCTGAAAAAGAGGTTTTATCTCGTTCTCAGAAAGATTTATTTTCTTTAAACGTTGGTTCTATTGCTACTAAGAAAAAAATTAGTAAAATTTTTAGTTATGATACTAAACAAGTTGTCAATTCTAAATCTTCTGGTGATTTGGTTTCTCAATTGAAAAAGGAACAGGTTGTTTTTGA
>JAHJDK010000210.1 GCA_018812505.1 Nanobdellota archaeon
AGATTTTCTTAACTTCATTAATAATCATCCTGATTCTATGCTTTGTTATTATTCTCCTAAAGGATTTGATAGAAGATTATTGATAAATTCATTTAATGAATATGGATTAAAAGTACAAGATTTTACAAAAAGAAAATTTTTGGATTTAGCAGTAGAGATAAAATCAAGATTTCATTTACCTACAACTTATGGATTAAAAGATGTTTCAAAATCATTGAATTATAATTTTAAATATCCAGATATGGATGGTTTTGCAGCAGCACACTTATATGAAGAAGACTCTATTAAGAATAAAAGTAAGCTAATCAATTATAATAAAGATGATTTATTGTCAATGAAGCACATAATTGATGTATTAAATAAAGGAGATATTGAAAATATAAAGAAAGAGTTTGAAGAAATTGCGTTTCCAGAAGATATATCTGGACCAATTGACGAAGACAGAATAGTAGAACTAAAGAATAAAGGATATAAACTTCAAGAAATCGCTGATATGACTGGAAGAAGTGTCACTTATATTTATGGCAGAATAAACAAAAAATATGCACCTGCATATTTAAAAGAAGAGTATGCTGAAGAAGATAAAGAGAACTCTTTCAAATTTAAAAATAGTAGAGGAGAAAAAAATCAAAAGTCAGATATGTTACCAATTGGGATTAGTTGGTTGAATTCGTTAGGGTTCTGCGAACAATGGGTATATTTAAAATATTGTAAAAAACTAGACTTCGAGATTACAGAACGGATGAAAGAAGGTTCTAAAATTCATGAAGAAAAAGAAATTGAATTTTTAAAACATGCAGTACCTACTACATGGAAAGATTTTATTGCAAGTGAAAAGTTAGTATCTAGTCGAGAAAAAACTGTTGGGATGATATTAAAAGATGTTATCTTAATTGGAAAAATAGACAAAATAGAAGTTGACAAGAATGGAGTATATGTAATTGATGATAAACCTAAACCTAAATTATATCCAGGAATTAAAAATCAACTCCTAACTTATTCTGTAGTCTTAAAACACTATCTTAAAGATGCATTAAACAAATCTTTATATGCTGTTCTTAAGGATAGGGACACAGAAGAAGATGTATGGAAAAAGAAAATTGAAGATAGTGATGAGAAAATAGTAATTAAGACAGTTATGCGTATGAGGGGCATACTAAAAGATGAAATCTCTCCAGTACCTACAAAGAATATTAACAAATGTCGGAATTGTGTATACAAACACAATTGCGAGTTTAGTATTATTCAAACTCTCCCTTCTAAACCTATCTAAATCACTTTTGAATTCTTGATATCAACCGACAATTTATTTGGAGGCGTGTTCTAAAATGTCATCTAAAAAACTAATCCCATTACTCTTAATCCTCTTAGTCTTACCTCTAACCAATGCTTTAGACTTAATAGAAGATCCAGTTTCATGCGAAGACACAAAGTGGTATAACCCAACAACATGGTTTCCCTGTTTGTCTGACAAATCAATACAGTATAATATGGTTAAGCTGCACGGCCCAGTCTTTGAGTTTGAAACGTTCTTGACAGAGCTTACCATTATCAGCTTTGATGCTTCTGCTATTGCTCCATACTGGGCAAAGATGAATTACTTAGCTGGTGTTGTTTTTATCATTGTAGTTGCTTATGCAGGCTATCTGCTTATGTTCTCTGCTATTGACCTAAGAAAAAGAATTATGGCTAAAAAGCAGGTTAAGAACATTTTTTTAATTATTCTATTTACAAACTTAAGCCTGGCGCTTGCTTTGCTAATCTTGGAGTTAGCCAACCTTTTAACAAGATATTTCTGGACATCTATGCTGAATGAGCAGATATCTGTCAACAGCATTGTTGAGACAATCTATGCAGCAAAGCCAATAGTCTCGCTGCTTTATTTGCTTATACTCCTTGTGTTTGGAATTCCTTTTTTAGTTAAGATTGTCGCAAGAATAGTAATCCTTATTGCCTTTTTAGCAGCTCTGCCATTGATAATTGCATTTAATTTTTTCCTTCCAACGCAGCATTTCGGATTTAAGTTCATAAAATTGTTTTTCATCAACGCATTTTTTCCAATAATATGGATTCTTGTGTTTATGTTCGGGAAAATCATTGTAGGCATAATCTCAGCTAACTCATTGCTGATTCAGGAATTGGCAGAAGTCCTTGTTTTTGCCGGATGTTTGTATTTGAATAACCATCTCTACAAAACTTTAGCTTTCAATTTCAGCCTGAAAAATGCTGTTTCAAAAGCAGTAGGCTTTGGAGTTACTATCTGGAAAACAACAAAAACAGTTGCAGCAATAGCTGCTGCGTAATCATAGGGGGCAACTAGGATTATTGTAGAAATGTTGTAACACAGGCCGATGACTTAGTGATTACTTCCGGAATAGAAGTTGTAAAAGTCAAACTTATCTAGGGGTGAAGAAAGGTAATCTATACGACCTTGTGAATCCATTTCCAGACCCTATAAAAGTTAGTTGACTTCCAAATGGCATTATCTTCTCTGCTCTCTTTATTGTAAAGACGAGGACGTTTTCTTCTAGTTTTAATTCATTAGCATCTTGGTTGAGTTCACTAGGGAAATATACACTAGGCAACTCACATATTTTCTCAAATAACTCTCGCCACTTTTTGTCATCTGCTTTATATCCATGGTTGGGTTTGAACTCAATATCATAAACTTGCTTAAAATGTAATAATAATACTTCTTTTAATAAATCTGCAATTTTGTAGAAGCAATAATATAATCGTCTTAAGCTGAAATTGTAAGAACTTGCAGAATGCGTATTCTGAGATTTAGGATGTAATTCTTCATCTGGCCCTATGCTACCATAATCAGAAACAGATTCCAAAAAATAACCCATAATAGCTGATTTGCCATTATGCGCCATAAGAGAATTCAATATATTGCTTGTATGTTTTAACTTGTTGTTTAGTTTTCTGAAATATTCTAAATCCTTTTTCATATTGTTGTAAAGATATTGTCCCCCATTGTAACCATTCTTTTTTAACCATTTCCATAAAACTTCATTTTCAATAGGAGGTTCATGTTCTTTACAACATCCTTGGATTATCTCAAAACAGGATTCATAAAATTTGAAAAATTCATTTATCAGTTTTCTAAATTTTTCTTCCAACTCTTTTTTGCTTTCTTTTTCAAAGTTTTTTTGATGTACCTTTAATTCATCCAATAGTTCAATAAAATCCTCAATGACACAAGTAGTAGCTAGATTAAAAATACCTCCAGGATGTCTTAACTTATATTTTTTGTACGAGTACTCAAATTCTTTAATACTTGCTAAATATTCAAGAACGTCTGGAATAAGACCTAAATTCGTAGCTAGCTTAATTCGTCGATTCTCCATTACAGAAGGATAGTGTTTCTTTTAAATAAATTTATCGGTTAAATACAGGAGGCAACCCAAATGAAATCTACAAAACTATTTCTATTACTTTTATTCCTCCTAATCATACCCATATCATTCGCTTTGGAATTAGACGAAGAACCAGAAGAATGCCAGGATGCTGAGTTCTACAGGCCTTCTAGTTGGATGGGCTGCGGTTTGGCAAAGACGTATCAGAATGCTGTTGACTTTCTTATAATGCCCATAGAGCAGGTTACAGAGGTTTTTGGGGAGTTTATGACTATCCAAATAGACATGGCTGCATTAGGCCCATATTGGGCTAAAATCAACTATCTTGCCTCTGCATTTATTGTTCTGATGATAATCTACACCGGCTACCTGTGGATTTTCTCAACTGTGGATACTGAAAAAAGAAGACTGGTAAAACAGCAAACAATAGACTTAATTTATATTGTCTTTTTTATTAATCTCAGCTTAATATTCGGCTGGCTTTTGATAACAATAACTAACTCCATTGTAGCTTATATCTGGAATTCATTTCTTAATCAGCAGATATCAGACTTAACCATCAGGGAAATAATCCTTAACGGGGCCTCAACGTATATTCTAATGTTTCTTTACACAATAGTCTTTGTCCTCCTGGGAATACCTTTCTTTATCAAAATAATCACAAGGCATCTTGTTGTTATGATTCTTACATGCCTGCTGCCGATCATTATTATCCTTTATTATTTCACACCCACAAAGCAATTTGGAAGAAAGTTAATTGAAGTTCTGATAATCAAC
>JAHJDK010000211.1 GCA_018812505.1 Nanobdellota archaeon
GACGATGAATTAATTTAGAAACTCAAAATTAGTTGACAAAAACAAGTTTTGAAAAAAAGTTGTATAATCAACCACATTTAAAAAGAAACTAAAAATTTCACAAAATAAAAAGTGTCAACTAATTTCGGACTTATTCAATTTAAAAAATTAAATGAAACCTGACATCATAGTGCTCACTATCAGGTTAGCTACGAAGTAAAGAGTTAAAGAAATAATCACAAATATAGGTATGTATTTCATTCCTTCTTTGATATTGCCTTTTTGTATCGTGCTTACTATACAAGCAGAGAATATTGCTGAAACAGTCAACGCTAGAACAGAGAATATCTTAAAATCACCTATGGCTATCGAGTCTCCACTCATACTTATACTAAAAGTTCCTGATGATGCCCCAGTCAAATCTATTGAGCTCATTATACCTTGCACTATTTGCAGTAGCTGTGTTGATAGCGCGAATAAGAATGGCGCAGCAGCAATCGTTGCAAAGCTTATGAATATAACATAAGTCATTATGCTTGCAGCAATCTCTTTCTTCATAAGCTTAGTCTCTTGTATGTCTATCGCTATCTTGCTTAACAAATCAGCTAATTCTCCTCCTGCTTTCATACCTTCTATTATTAAACTAACAGATCTGCGTAGTATTACAGAATCATACTTATCAGAGAATTCTTTCAATGCTTCTTCCAAGCCTTTCCCAGCAATGGTTGACTTGGCAACTTCTTCTATCTCTTTCGCCAACACTCCAAATCTTGGTCTCACAGCATACCACAAAGCTTGATCTATGGGCATGCCAGCACTTATATTTGCAGATGTTAACTGTAAGAAATCTGGAAGCACATCTTCTACCTGTTTCGTTCTTTGAAAAATCTTTAAATCTAAAAAAACGTAAATAAAAATCCACATCAAACCTATTGCTAATCCAAAGACTGCAGTCCAAGCACCTACTAAGTATATTAAAGTGCTTATTAAACGCCCTTTGGTTATTACCATCATTATTACGACAACTATAGAAAATAGGGCTGATAATAGAATCGCTATCTTCATCACTTTAGATGATAATTTCCTTTCATCAGCGTATTCATAACCTGCTTTTCTAAGGTAGTCTTTTAGAATTGCAATGTTTCTTCTTTTTGGTTTTTGCTTCTTAAACTTCTTGCCTGTTTTTTTAAACTCCTTGTTATCTTTCAACTCTTTCTTTGCAAATCTTTGTCTTTTAGCCTCATTGTAACTATGATAAACTTGTTGGATTGCATTATTGATTTTTTCCAAAAGATTATTTGATTTTATCATATTACTAAACAGCCATCGGAGGCCTTGATGATTTTATTACTGCTAAAAACATGAATTGCACAAATGCTAAAACTACAACTAATACTAACAGCACCCCTAAAGATATCTTCCAGCCTATAAATGATGCCAGCACTGCAAGCATTGTTATCCCTAAACTTGGAACTATGATTGCTGCCATCATGTAAAACATAGCTATAGGGTTTAACTTCTTGCCGTATTCTTTGATTATTATCTGTTGTTCTCGTCCTATCTGGTCCAGCACTATTGATAGTGATCCTGTAATGTTTGATCCTGTTTTGAAAGAATTCAATATCTGCCATAATACTTTCCTGAGATTTGGTGAAGGTGTTGCTGCTATCACCTCATTTAATGCGTCTTCCATGTCAGTTCCTAAATCTACCTTGTCAACTAGCTCGTTAAAATATGGGCCTATGGTTTCATAGTTCAATACGACATTCTTAAATGTGGTGTAAAGCGGAACTCCTGATTCTAATTCTATTATAATGAATTTGCCTGCAAACAATATTTCTTTGTCTATCTCACGTTTCATCTTTGATATTTTGACATCCACTCCTCTTGCAAGATATGAGAACATAAACAGAAACATTATTGGAAATACTAGAAAAATAAGTAGTTTTTTTGTGAATAGAAAAAATACTAGCGTCAATCCTAATGATAAGAACATTGATCCTTGCCAGGTTTTCTTCATGTAGCTCTCGTCAGTATCTGACATGCGAGCTTCTTTCAGCTTTAAATCAAGTCCTGGTATTTGTCTTGCAAGCCATTTGTATAAAAAAGTCATTTTTAACTATGTGGGTA
>JAHJDK010000212.1 GCA_018812505.1 Nanobdellota archaeon
AAAATTCAATACTGAAAATAACAGTATAATAGTCACAAAAGATAAAAACAAAGTTACAAGAAAAGAATTACTATTAAAAAATTATAATTTCATATCTGGGAAAAAACCAACAACAAGTATGAATGTCAAAGCAAAAATTAGATATGGACAAGAACCAAAAGAAGCAATAATACATCCTGCAAAAAACAATATCTTAAAAGTAAAATTCAAAGAACCACAATTTGCAGTAACACCAGGTCAGATATGTGTGTTCTACAAAGAAGAAAAATGCTTGGGTGGAGGAATCATAGAATAATCTCCTATTTAAAAACTAACTAAACTCTGGAATAACAACAAAAACAAATAAAACAATTCAAAGGGAAAAATTAATTCTCCTTCCAATTAACTTTTAAGAAATGCGCTGAACAACTAAAACAAGGGTCAAAAGCTCTAATCAATTTTTCTATCTCTAAAGTTATATAATCCTTATTTTTTTTAGCAGCCAACATCTCTTCAACATATTCCCTTATATGATCCTCCATACTTCTAAGGTTCTGAACAGTAGGAGTTATTATATTGCAACTTTCAACAAAACCATCTTCATTAAATCTGTATTCATGAAACAATATACCTCTAGGAACCTCAGTAACAGCCCTGCCCAAACCAGACCTGGGTGAAAACTCAATCAAAGGCTCTGACTTGAAACTTGCACTACTAAGAATCTTCAAAGCATTATCAACCCAAAAAACTAGTTCTACAGCTTGAGCAACATTGTTATGAAACAAATTCTTGCTAGGAAACAAAATTCTATGATCAGAAAGAATTCTTTTAACATCAACAGCTAAATTCTTATGATTAATATTGACTCTCGCCAAAGCACCTGTTACATAACTTCTTCCCTGTCTAACTGCAAACTTAGCAGTTGAATGTCTGACAATGTATTCATCAATAAAATCAGCATAGCTATCACTAGTAGTTCTCAAACCTCTGTCAGAAACTATAGGGCCATCCAATAAAGGCAAACCATCTGGCTGATACAATGCAATATGTTCAGAATCCATATCTAATCTAGGATACTTAAGTTTAGAAAATAGTTTTAAAGTCTTAACAGCGTAAGCTCTACAATTCTTCAACAAACCTAACAAGTAATCAACATCTTTTTTACTAGGAACATGAGTAAATCCTCCAACAACAGAAGCCACAGGATGCATCTGCCTGCCACCAACAATTGATACTATCTCATTACCAGTTTTCATCAAGTGTAAAGCCATCTCAACTTCCTTCTTATATTTAGGAGCCATTTCAATAGCAGATTCATAACCAAGATAATCAGGCAAAGCCAAAAAATACAAATGAGTTGCATGACTTCTAATACGTTCCCCAATAGACATTAACTCTCTCAAAAGTTTTGTCTGTGGAGAAACTATTAACCCAAAAGCATTTTCAGTTGCTTTAAGAGAAGTCATAGAATGACCCACACTGCAAATACCACAAATCCTGCTGGTTATCTCTTTTATCTCATCATACTTTCTGCCAACAACCAAACCCTCAAAGAAACGAGCACCCTCAACAGCGCCTAATTCGCACTTCAAAAGTTTTCCTTCATCAATCTCCACGCTCAATTTAGCATGACCTTCAACTTTGGTAATGTGATTCAAAGTAATCTTTTTACTCATCTGATATCAACCCCTAACTCTTCAAACTTGGAACCAGCATACTTTTGCAATCTCTGATTAATTAATTCCCTAGAAACACCACATTCTTCCAAAAGCTTAATCATCTGCTCAAAGTTCGCACTTTTCAAAGGACCATGACAACCAGTACAGCCATAATTAACAGCCGGACAAAGAGCATTGCAGCCACCCCTGATTATAGGACCAAGACACTCTTTCCCATCATCCAACAAACATCTTATCTCCCTCTTGGTGCATTCAACACAAACAGGTTCATTGTAAATCTTAGGCTCAACATTCATCAGCAAGTGCTGCATTAATCTCAAGAACTCTATTTCACTAGGCGGACAACCACTAACCTCAAAATCAACCTTTACATGCTCACTTATCGCAGACGGAACAAGTGTAGAACTGCCACCAACCAAGTTGGATTTGTCTTTGTAAACAGCACTCTCAACAACTTCTTTATCCTTGAAATTTTTTATACCAGGAACATTACCATGAGTTGCACAAGTGCCCCAAGCAATCAAGTATTTTGACTGTTCACGCCAATTCTTAAGATTTTCCAAATCATTTTGATTAGCAACTAAACCCTCAACAAAGCAGACATCATAAGGACCTTCATCATTTCGTTCCTTAATCATAGGAGCAGCCACCAAATCAATTTTATCAAGCAACTCCAAAAGTTTATTCCTTACAAAATAAATGACAAGCTGACAACCAGCACAACCAGTGATTGAATGAATAGCAACTCTTGGTTTTCTAAAATTCTTACTCATCAACACTTTTCACCTCATCATACCTGAAAACAGGTCCATCAGAACAAACATATTTACCATTAATCATACAGTGACCACACTTCCCAGTACCACACTTCATATGTCTTTCAAGACTAACCCATAACTTGTCATCAGAGAAACCCTTATTCTTTAGTATTGCTATACACTTATCAATCATCACAGGCGGACCACAAGTTAAAACCTCAGTATTATCAGTTGATAACTGTGCAGATTCCAGCAGTTCTGTTACAAATCCTACAGGACAATTAAAAGGATTCTCATCAGGCGATTTATCAACCGACAAATTCAAGTTGTACTTTTCATGCCAAATCTTTATCTCATCCTTAAACAAGACATCAGAAGGACTTCTGAAACCAAAAAACATACTAATGTTTCCGTAATCATTTTTATTTTTGTCAACAAATTCTATTATTCCTCTTAAAGGCGCGACTCCACAACCACCACCAACTAATATTAAATTTTTACCTTTAAGATAATCCATCGGATAGCCACGACCATATGGTCCTCTTAAATGAATCTTATCACCTTTCTGCATTCTGGCCATAGCTTTAGTCACTGAGCCAACCAACCTTACATTTAAATCAAGAATTTTATGATTATAAGATGCAGTAGAAATAGGCGCTTCGCCAACACCAGGAATACTAACTTGAACAAATTGACCAGGTTCAGGATTGAGATTCGTTTTTATCCTGAACAAAATATTATCATCTGTCTGCGGCAACACTTCTTTTATTTTATACCTTTTTGATTGTAAAACCTTCATTTAAAATCCTCATTAATTGTATTTACAAAATCTATTCTCGAGTGACAATACTCTATGCATCGCCCACAACCAGTACACATACTCCTCTGAAACTTATCAT
>JAHJDK010000213.1 GCA_018812505.1 Nanobdellota archaeon
AGTAGTCAACGACAAAAGTAACTCATAATATTTGATTGGTCATTGAACATTAGTTTGCTCCAAAATAAATGTGCTTTATTTTTGTCGCATACTAAAGAAACTATTCTTATTATGTGCTGATAGAAACCCAAAAATACCAAATATTAACAAGAACAAGGCAATCACAAATTCTAAAATATTAGGAACTGCCAAAATAACAATTCCTAAAATAATACATAAAACAAAAAAATAATTCACTCCTTCTTTAAAGAAACCTATTCTACGCATAGATTTATTTTCCAAGTATTCGGTACATACCTGTACCACATGTTGGGCATTTACCCTTCATAGCTTTTCTACCATTTTTCATGGTAACTTCTTTGGCCTCAGCCATTTCTCTTTTTGTTTTGCATTTAACACAGTATCCTTCTGCCATTATTATCACCTACATCCTCTAAAAATCCATCTATTTATAAAATTTCTCATTATAAACCAAAATTTTTATAAAGAGATGAGTGTAAACACCAACTGATGAAAAAACAAGAAAAAACAGATGAAAAGGGTGTTAATGCAACAAAATTAGATAATTTTTCTGAATGGTATACTCAAGTTATACAAAAAGCAGAACTGATGGAGTATACGAAAGTTTCTGGTTGTATGGTTATAAGGCCATATGCGTATGAGATATGGGAAAACGCACAAGCATTTTTTGACAAGAAAATAAAGAAGATAGGTGTGAAAAACGCGTCATTTCCACTATTAATACCTGAAGAATTACTGAATAGAGAGAAAGAGCATGTCAAAGGATTTAGTCCGGAGGTTGCTTGGGTTACTCATGGTGGAAACAGCAAGTTGCCTGAAAGACTGGCAATCAGACCAACTTCTGAAACGATAATTTATGATTCCTACAAGAAATGGGTTAGATCATACAATGATTTACCTATATTAATTAATCAATGGTGTAATATTGTTAGGTGGGAGTTCAAGCACCCTGTGCCTTTCTTAAGAACCAGAGAGTTTCTGTGGCAGGAAGGACACACAGTCCATGCAACAAAAGAAGAGATGGATAAACTTGCAATGACCATATTGGATATTTATGTTAATATGTTTGAGGAGTTGTATGCTATACCTGTCTTTAAAGGCCTAAAATCTGACAAGGAGAAATTTGCAGGTGCTGATTATACCTTGAGCGTTGAAACAGTTTTTCCAAACGGTAAAGCTGTGCAAGCAGCTACCTCTCATGGTCTGGGACAAAATTTTTCAAAGAGTTTTGGGATAAAATTCACTGACGAGAATGAAAAAAAACAGTTTGCCTGGCAAACATCATGGGGTTTTAGCACTAGAAGTTTAGGTATTATGTTTGGGATGCATGGAGATGATAAGGGTTTAGTAATGCCTCCAAGAATTGCACCAATCCAAGTTGTTATTGTGCCTATAATTTTTGATAAAACTAAAGATGTCGTTATGAAGAAATCGAGTGTGATAAAAAAATCATTGTCGTCATTCCTAGTTGAGTTGGATGGACGAGGTAATTATAGTGCTGGTTGGAAGTTCAACCAGTGGGAAATGAAAGGTGTTCCTTTAAGGATTGAAGTTGGTCCTAAAGATGTTGAAAACAAACAAGTTGTAATTGTCAGAAGAGACACAGGAGAAAAACTTTCTGTGAAAGATAAAGATGTTAAGAAGAAAGTCAAAGAATTATTGGAAGTTATACAGCAGAATCTTTTTGACAAGGCAAAGAAGTTCATGAATGAAAACATTGTTGAAACAACAGATTTTGATGCCATGATAAGCATTATTGGTGCTAAGAAAATCGCGTATGTACCTTGGTGTGGTGAAGCTGACTGTGAAGATTGGATTAAAGAGAAAACTGGCGGTGCAAAATCATTAAATATACCTTTTAATCAGAAAAAAATAGAAAGAAAATGTGTTCACTGCGATAATCCTGCTAAGTTCTATGCGTACTTTGCAAAGAGTTATTGATGTACATTTTTTTATAAATAGGCTTTTTTTAACTATATATATTTAAATAATTCACTCTTTCCTTTTAGATATGACTTGTCCTAAATATTTGGAATTAATTGAAACTGCTCAAAATGATGGTGAATGTGATGATAGGGCTAAAGATTTGTTGAGTTAAAACTTTTATATATTCATCACGTTCTAAACGAGCAGCACATTCGTCCAAAAATTGGAGGTGTTGCTGGTTGGGGTTATCACGTGGTTGTTTTGTGGGATGGATTAATATTTAACCCTTTGATTCCAAAAATTCTTCCTTTGAATGAATATATAAATAAATGTTATCATGATTCTGCAACTGATATTCAAGTGAAGATTTCTGAAGACTATTCTCTTAAAGATTGATTTAACTAATATAATCTATTATGAAGAAAAAAATCTCACCTCTAAAACCTGGGTTCACCTCTTTTTCCCAGGATCAGTAAATATTATCTATTTGTTCTTCTTTGCACTCAATCACTATTTCGTTAGTTTGTTCGTCAAAGGTTACTTCTAGGTTTGCTGCAAAAATGAATTTGTATCTCTGGCCGTTTGATTCAACCTCTACTTCAATGGTTTTGGTTATTTCCATAATATTTTCATATCCAGTAGGAAGTGGCGGGAGCGTTTCCATCGAAAGTACCTTGCTATATTGGTATACTGTTACGTATATTGGTATAGCTAATATATAAATGTTTCGATTTATGCTAGAAATTAATGCATTTAGAATATGATTAAATAGAATATAGAATTACAAAAAAATAAAAATAAAAAAATTAAGATAATGCACTAATTGCTTTTTTAGCA
>JAHJDK010000214.1 GCA_018812505.1 Nanobdellota archaeon
ACATAACTAAAATCAAAAATGGTCAAATTCCAACCATTACGCCTACCTTTTAAAACATTATTTGCTTTTTGAGAATGACCCTGATGAAAACTCTTAAAAACCAATAACTGCTCAATAAAACCACGATCACCCTTGCTTTCAAAAGAAAAACCCATTCTAACAGCTGCATTATTCATTGCTTCAAGTCTTTTTTTATGAAAATAAGAGGAAATTCCAAAAATCAAAGCTAAAATAGCAACAATAATAATTATTGGGATAACAGGTGAGTCAAAAGTAATCCTCATAAATAAAACACTGAAGATTAACCTATAAAAGTTTTTCGATTAAAAAACTAACCCTGATTAATAGGTACAATTTTTTTTTAGAATCAGAATATTTGACAATATTAGGTTGAACATCACTTTCAAACTCGCCAAACTCTACAAGCTTCTTAATCTCTAATCCTCTAAGAATATTTGTCAAACCATTAATCTTATTACTAAAATCTCTTCTCAAATTATAAACAACATTTCTGTTAAATAAGTTATATTCCTCAACAAGCTCTTTCGCAGTAATTCCAGAAGCAGACTTTTGAATTATCTCAACAGCCTCACCCAATGAGACAAATTTAGTAGTCTTATAAGGAGAACTGATAGAGTAGTATTTAGCAGCAACATCCATGGATTCAAAGAAAATATTGAGATTCTGAAAATGATTTCCTTCATTCTTAATCCTTGGATCAATCCAATCAATAATCTTATCAACACTTTTACCATTTACAAGACATTCAGCACCATACTTTATGTTCTTTTCTAACCATGCAGGAACCCCGGGTATGTGGCCTCTCTTTGAAGGACCTGTATAAGTCAATCTGTCAGGATAATAGAAATCTAACAATTCTTTATTAACAACACATGTGGCTGATGACATTTTATTAAAAAACTTATACTACGGGAAAATGTTGACAAATAAATACTTTTTCATAATTAAAAATAAATATACACCATAAAACAGTCAATAAAAAGACAAAGTAGCAACAAACTATTTAGAAAAGTTTATATAGTAGAATACAATTAAATCAAATAGAGGGATGGATTATGAGAACTAAATTTTTGATTATACCAATACTGTTTTTTCTAGCAGTTTATTCTGTTTTCGGTACAAGTTTCTATGTGAACAGCGAAGCCGTAAAGAAAGACATTTTCATCAGCGAAGTTGCTAAGTTCAACATTAGCATAACAAATGTGCTTGAAACGTCAGATATATACACTCTTTCAGTACAAGACCCCTCTTGGATAATTCTAACACAACAAGTACAAATATCATCTGAAAGCACAAAATCATTCATACTAGAAATATACCCTACATCCAACGTACTACTAGGAGTGCACGCTGTAAACGTGAAGATAAAATCATCAAAAACAGGAGAATTCAAACAAGAACTACTAGTTATCAACATAAGACCATACGATCCAATATTTGGAGAATACAGACCGTCAATACAATTCAGCGCAACCATAGATAAAGAGGTTGATCCAAGAAAAAGAGTTCCAGTATCAATATATATGAGAAACAGAAACGCACTAGACGTAGGAGCAGTCACAATAGAAATAGATGGAACACTATTCTCGGACACAATAACAACATATCTAGGACCTATGGAAGAGAAAAGAACAGAATACTTGTTCGATATAGACAAATTGGAAAAACCAGATTTATACATGTTAGATGTGCAGATAAAAGTTAAGAATATTACTATTAGCAGAGCAACCCAGAACTGGGAAGTGATAGGATATTCAACAATAACCATGGATAGAAGAGAAGAAAGTTTCCTATGCAAGAAAAAAGAAATTATATCATTAGAAAACCTTGGAAACATAGAGAAAACAAAACAAGTGAATCTTGTGATGCCATGGACAAAAAGGATGTTTACAACCTCAGAATTGGAATTTGAAGTTGTAAGAGTTCAAGGTAAATCATCATTACAATGGGATGTAACTTTAGAATCCCAAGAATTCAAAGAGATTATAGTAACCACTAACTACAG
>JAHJDK010000215.1 GCA_018812505.1 Nanobdellota archaeon
AAATCAAATTCTAGACAGTTACCGGCAATTTTTCTTTCATATAATTGAATCCCATCAAATAAATCATAGATAATATCTTTTATTTTATTGTAAAAAATTAAATCTGAATTACTAAACATTATTTTTCCCTGATGATAAGATCCTTCTGAAATCAAAGCACCTAATAAGAAGGCTAACTTTTTATCCATTACTAAGGGCAGATCGAATTTCTTAGCTCTATTTCTTAATTTTGGCTTGAACTTCTGCAAATTTAAATCTTGTTTTGAGAATAATTGAGAATCTCTATTCAGCAAAACTATATCATCTTTCTTGATGTTTTCTAACAGCTTCCATTCAATTTTTGGAATCCCTTTGTTATTACTCCAACACATAATTGGATGATTGTAAGATCCAGAAATCTTATATCCTAAATTTGTTTCGAGCTGAATGAGTTTATGTTTACCTGAATTGAAGAACTTTGTAGCAGTATTTTTTTTTCCACTATAAGATAATATTTTCATATTAATGTTAGATTCATTTTTGTTGGAAATGTTTTTTATTGGCAAAATTCCTGCATCGGTTAATATCAAAGAATCACCAGCAATACAATATCTCATTGCAGCTGGATTATCACCATCTATAGAGCCAAAATTTCCCTGGCCCTCAACTAAGAGATACCTTAATGAGAAATCTTGCGCCATTCTGGCCAAAGTGTCGTAAATAGCAGTATCTCCATGCGGATGGTATTTGGCCATGCAGTTTCCAACAACGTTTGCTGATTTTCTGAATGGTTTATTATGCAATAAACCAGATTCTAACATTGTAAATAAAACTCTTCTATGCACTGGTTTTAATCCATCCCTAACATCAGGTAGTGCCCTTCCAACAATAACAGACATAGAATAATCTAAGTAAGATTGCTTCATTTCGTCTTCTATTACTCTTTGGATTATGGTAGTTCCAGAGCTAGTTTCCTGCTTCTTATTTTCGTCAGTTTTTTCATCCATTTTTTACCTAGAAGAAAGGTATGTTTTCCGTCTATAAAAGGTATATTTTGGGCTTTATAAGGGTTGTGATTTTTTGGGATTGTTTTCTATATGGAAAATTAGTGATGGTTTTGATGTAAAAGAAGGGTGGGCAAAAATTTTTAAACTAAATAAGAATAGTGTTGTTAAAAAGAGGGGTGTAAGTCTAACACTCCAAGATTTCTTGGAGATTATGGAGGTAAAAATGGCAGATTTGTTAACAAGAATAAAACCAGATGCACTACAAAAAGATTTGGATAATCTAGGCTCACAAGTTTGGCGTGTAGTAAATGACAAAAAAGAAGAATTTGGTCTTGTCGAAAGATTACGTGATGGCAGTGTAATCTTGGGTGGTTACGATGTGATTATTTTATCACCTAACCAAAGACCACATATTAGAGAAGCATCAGAAGATCGAGCAGTAAAACTTGCTGGAAGATATGGTTTCGATTATGCAATGCTGGCAGAGGAGGGTAAAATCCCGTCACTTGGGGGAAGTGTTAATGTTGATGCATTTTTAGTACAGTTTTACTTGGATAAACAAAAGTAATTTTGACTTTCGTCTAATTTTTTTCTTTTTTATTATAATTTCTCAATTATAGATTTTCTAACAGAAAAACTCTTTCCGCAGTAAACACATCTTTTCTTGTTCTTTTCAGAAATAGGTTTTAAGGTCTGGTATTTCATCTTGTGCTTGCACTTTGGGCATTGTAGAAGGAACATCATTTTTTGTCTTTTTCTTTTTCTTCCATTTCTGCTTCTAAAAGGTCTTTAGGTTCTTCTTCAGATTCTTTTTCTTTGTTTTCAAATTCTTTTGGTTCTTCTCCCTTTTCTTCTTCTTGAGGGTGTAATATTTTTTCCACTTTTTCATCCACTATTTTCTCTTCTTCTTTGGTTAATTTAATTCCTTCTCTTTCAAATTTTGGATTTTCTTCTGCTGGTTTTACTTCTTCCTTATTCTCATCATCTAATGATTCGACTTCTTTTTTTATTTCTTCATCTTTTTTACTTTCTTTCTCAGCGTCTTCTTTTTGTTTTTGTTTGATTGCATCTATTTCCTGTTCTTTATTTTCAATGGCCTTGGCTATGCTTGCAAAATCATTAAAATGTTCTTTTAGTTTTTCTTCAGGAAGATCAAAATACTCAAAGAATTTTTGTGTTAGTTTTATTAGGTAAGTTCTTCCATGCTTCTGCCGGGTTATGTATCCCATCCCCTCTAATTCCTTAAGATTATCATATGCCTTATTGGTTCTTATCTTAATAAGGTCTGACTGCTTTATTGGGTACTTAAATGCTATAACTGCAAGTGTTTCTGTTACTGTTTTGCTTATCTCTGTTTCTGTAACAATTTTCTGGACTAATGAGAGGAACTGCTCACGGACAGTAAGCTTCCATGAATCACCTTCATTAATAATCATTATACTTGAATTCTTTTCGTCGTACTCTTTTTTAAGTTCCGATAAAGAATCCTGTATTTCTTCATGTCTTGCATGGACCAATCTAGAAAGCTCTTCTATGTTCATCTTTCTTCCTGAAGAAAATAGAAGTGCCTCCAATTTGTTCTTAAGCATATTTATCCTCTTTTCATATAACTAGGCTATAAAGTTCGTTTTCCTTACTTATTTTATTCTCTTTGATCAATTTATCTAAAAGTATTTCAAGTTCTTTATCATGTATTCCAGTAACTTTTGAAAGCTTTTCCTTGTCCAAACT
>JAHJDK010000216.1 GCA_018812505.1 Nanobdellota archaeon
AAAAGACCAATTATACCTCCAACGTGATCTCCGTGCCAATGGGTAACTAAAATAGTGTTCACTTTATTACGATTTATACCTGCAAGATTCATTTGTCTTTGGGTTCCTTCGCCACAATCAATTAATATGCCTTCGGCTTTATAAGATAAAAAAATTCCTTGAACATTTCTTTCCTTAGTAGGAACCATACAGGAAGTTCCTAAAAATGTTAATTGCATAAAGCTCTGAAAGAATATTTTATTTATAACTGTTACTAAAAATAATTGAAAATATCCTGAATTTTTGAAAATTCAAAATCATTGCAAAACTATTTAAAGAGCTGCTTGTTAATGTTTAAAATGCCTAGAAAGAAAACAACCAAGAAAAAAAGTGAAAATAAAATAGATGGGAAAAAGGTTTTAAAAGAGAACGAAGAAGAAAAAAGAAAAATAAAGAAAGAACCTTTAAAAGCCATATTTGCACAAGAAAGAGCTTTGGTAGAAAGTAGTGAAGAAGCTCAAAGCGTTTATGATAATGGTATATATGGAACTTTATTAGAAGATAAAAAATTACAATTATCACTTCAAGAAGCTCTTTATTTAATGGATAAAGGAAAAATAATTATTATTGATGGTAAAAACAAAGAATTTACTTTCGAGAGATTCGTTAAAAAAGCTACAAGAATAGAACCTAATTTCTGGATTAGATACTCTGTTTATAAAGATATGAGATCTAGAGGATACATAGTTAAAACAGCTCTTAAATTTGGAGCAGACTTTAGGGTTTATGATAGAGGTATAAAACCTGGAGAAGATCATGCTAGATGGATTATTTACCCAGTCCATGAAGGTTCAACACTTACTTGGTATGAGTTCGCAGCAAAAAACAGAGTTGCTCATTCAACAAAAAAAAGATTAATGATGGGTGTTGTTGATGATGAAGGAGATGTAACTTATTGGGAAATTAAATGGATAAGACCTTAAACGAAAGTTTTTAAAACTACTTCTGCTTAAAAAAATATCATGGCTAACAAGGAAGAAATTTTAAGATTTGTGAAGGAAAAAGGACCTGTAATTCCAAATCAAGTAAAAAAAGAATTAGGTGGTGAAACATATGTTATAAGCGCATTTTTATCTGAATTATCAATTGATGGAAACATAAAAATTTCAAACACTAAAATTGGTGAATCACCAACGTATTATGCTATAGGACAAGATTATAAACTGCAAGAACTTAAAAAATACTTGAATGAAAAAGATCAAAGAACATTTGACCTTTTAAGACAAAAAAGAGTTTTAAGGGATAAAAATCAAGAGATGCTCATTAGAGTCAGTCTAAGAAATATAAAGGATTTTGCAAAGCCAATACAAGTTAGTATAAAAGATGAAAAAGAAGTTTTTTGGAGATGGTATCTTACATCTCCTGAAGAAGCTGGAGAAATAATAAAAAGTCAATTTGCAAAACCTGTTGAACCTGAAAATATTGAACCTAAACAAGAAACACAAAAAATATTTGAGCCTGAAAAACAAAAAATCAATGAAGATATAAAGCCAAAAAATATTGTTAAAGAAAAAGAAGTTTCAAAAGAAGGATTTCTAAAACAAGTTCATGATTATTTTAATGAAAAACAAATAGGTGTTGTAGAAGAAAATATTATAAGGAAAAACTCTGAAGTAGAGTTTCAAATAATAATCCCTAGTTCAGTGGGTAAAATGGAGTATTTCTGTAAGGCAAAAAACAAGAAGAAATGTAATGATGGTGATTTAAGTTCAGCATACATTAGAGGTCAATCATTAAAGCTACCTGTTCTGTTTATTACTACAGGAGAGGTTACTAAAAAAGCACAAGAAATGCTTGGAAAAGAGTTTAAAGGAATGGTTGTTAAACAAATATAAAATGGGAACTCCAATTACAGATATACTCACAAGTAAAGAAATTATGATTCAAGATCTGAAAGGAAAGATTCTTGCAGTCGATTCTTACAACATGTTATATCAGTTTCTGTCAAGTATCAGACAAGCAGATGGAACACCTTTAATGGATTCTAAAGGACAAATAACTAGTCATTTAACAGGCCTATTTAATAGGATAACGAAGTTAATGCTTGAAGAAATAAGATTTGTATTTGTGTTTGATGGAGAGGCTCCTGAGTTAAAAAAAGCAGAGAGAGACAGACGAAAAAAATTGAAATTGGAAGCACAGAATAAGTATGAAGAAGCTAAAGAAAGAGAAGACTTGGAAGATATGAAAAAATATGCTTCCAGAACATCAAGATTAACAGAAGATATTATTGAAGAGGCTAAAAAACTTGTTAAAGCTTTAGGTATGCCTATTGTCGAAGCTCCAAGTGAAGGAGAAGCACAAGCCGCGTATCTTGTTGAGAAAGGTGATTGTTATGCAATTGTAAGTCAAGATACTGATTCGTTAATATTTGGGGCTCCTTTGGTTATTAAAAACTTAACAATTAGTGGTAAGAGAAAAGCTATAAATAAATTGACATATAAAACTGTTAATCCTGAATTAATCTCTCTTTCTGAAAATTTAAATCTATTAGGTGTGACTCATGAGCAGCTAATAATAATTGCTATGCTTTCAGGAACTGATTACAATATCGGAGGAGTTAAAGGCATAGGCTCTAAAAAGGCTTTGAACCTGGTGATGACTTATGGAAATGATTATGATAAATTATTTCAAGAAGTAGGTTGGAAAAATAATTTTGAAACTGAGTGGCAAGAGGTTTTCTATTTATTCAAAAATATACCTATAAAGACTGATTATGAACTTGTTTGGAATCCTGTTGATGAAGAAGCAATTATAGATTTACTAGTAAACAAACACGATTTTAACAAAGAAAGAGTTGAGAAAACCCTTGAAAAATTAATGAAAGGAAAACCTAATAAAAATCAGAAAGGATTAGGTGACTTCTTTTAAACTAAAAAGTTTAATAATTATTTTATCATACTATAACTTTAAAAAAAGATTAATATTCATTACACTCATGCTTGGAGCAAAGGTTTCATTAAAAAACGCTGAAAAAACAAAAAAATATCTTATTAGCAATGGATTAATAAATTTTGATTATTG
>JAHJDK010000217.1 GCA_018812505.1 Nanobdellota archaeon
TATAAAAAAGGATGTTGTTGTTTGTGTTTTTGTTTTCCATAGGAAACGAAGCTGTATGTGTTGAACAAAAGGTTTAAATAGGTGTGTTTCCTATGGAAATTTACATGATAAAAAAGAGTCTAACGTCGTTTTTCGAAGATTTCTTACGTGAGGAGTCGTTATTCCTTGATAAAAGAGCATTACAACCTTCTTACACACCAGAAACAGTATACCATAGGGATTCTGAGATAAATAAGATAGCAAACATCTTGGCTCCAGCTTTAAAACAAGAAAAACCATCAAATCTTTTTGTTTATGGAAACACTGGAAGTGGGAAGACCCTTACAGTCAAACACGTTATGGAGAATATGGAAGAGGTTTCCAATAACAAGAAAATTCCCATTAAAATAATATACACTAACTGCAAATTAAAGAAAGTAGCAGATACAGAATATAGATTGGTAGCGCAATTGGCTAGTTTTTTTGGAAAAACAATACCTTCAACAGGGTTGCCTACAGACGAAGTATACAAGATATTTTACAACGCAGTTGAAAAAGAAGGGGGAAGTGTATTGCTTGTTTTAGATGAAATAGATCAGCTAATCAAAAAGGCAGGAGACAATATACTTTATAACTTAACAAGAATAAATGAGGAGTTAAAAAACTCACAAATTACAATAATAGGAATTTCAAACGATGTGACCTTCATAGAAAATGTTGATGTTAGAGTTAAATCATCCTTGTCAGAAGAAGATGTGTTCTTCCCACCATATAATGCGTTGGAAATACACAAAATATTGAAAGAAAGGGCATCAAAAGCCTTCAAAGAGAAGGTGGTTGAACCAGGGGTAATTGAAAAGTGTTCTGCGTATGCTGCAAGAGAACACGGTGATGCAAGAAAGGCAATAGACTTGTTGAGAGTGTCAGGAGAAATAGCAGAGAGAGCAAAAAACAAAAAAATAACCACAAAACATATTGATGAAGCAGAAGAAAAAATGGAGAGGGAGAAGATATTTGATATCATAAAGTTGCAACCAAAACAATTTCAAACAGTCTTATTTGCTATAATATCAACAAAAAACAAAAACACATCAATCTACACAGGAGAAGTATACAATTTTTACAAAAAAATATGCTTCAGAGCAGGTTTACGACCCCTTACACAAAGGAGAGTTTCTGATATCATACGCGAATTTGAATTGCTTGGTATTATAAACACAAGAACAATCTCAAAAGGCAGATATGGGCGGGCAAGAGAAATAACTTTATCCGTTCCGTCTTCTGTTCTCCCCCTAACTAAAGAAATTCTTGAAGAGGAGTTAGCATTGATATGAAAATGCAAACGACCGAAACAAAGAGAAAAAATATAGTAGAGTTTTTTCTTAAAAAAGGTCTGCTTGTCAACCAAGACTTATTAAGTTATTTGGAAGATGAAAAAAAATTACACGAATTTTCCAAATTGATTGAAAGCGGGGATTATAAAGAGATGGCGGTTCTTAATAATAATATAAAAGATATTTTGGGCAACAAACAAAAATTACCTTTGAATTGGGCAGAAGTAGAAAAAGCAAAAGCAATAACAGAAAAAAAAAGGAACAACAACAACCCCTACGAACAGATTTTAATCCAAGAACCAAAAGACAAAATAAATGAAGAAAGAGACCTAGGTAGTGATGTGAAAATAATTTTTTCTTATGATGAGAAACCAAAAAAAAGAGAAGCAAATGACTTTGTGGTGTATTTTAACAACAGATACCAAGCAATAGAAAAAATTCTGAAACAGAGACAAGAACTACATAACACAACTTCTATAAATAGAATCACCAACAAAAAAGACCGGGAACAAATATCTGTTATAGGTATGGTGCAGGACAAGCATTACACAAAAAACGGAAATTGTATTCTTACAATAGAAGACCAAACAGGGCAAATAAAAGTACTAGTGAACAAAAACAAACCAGAATTATTTAGGTTTGCAAAAGACATTGTGTTGGACGAAGTGATAGGTGTTGGCGGGGTAAATGGTAATAATATTATATTCGCAAATACTTTGTTACACCCAGACATACCTACAACAGAAGAATTAAAAAAAGCCAAAGAAGAAACATACACCTTGTTTTTATCAGATCTTCATGTTGGATCTAACAATTTTTTGGTGGAAGATTTCAACAAATTTTTAAAATGGATAAATTGCAGTTTAGGCAGTCAAAACCAAAGAGAAATAGCATCAAAAGTTAAATATATATTTGTTATTGGGGATTTAGTTGATGGTTGCGGGGTGTATCCTGGGCAAGAGAAAGAACTTTTGATAAAAGATATAAAAGATCAATACACTGCGTGTGCAGATCTTCTTAGCAAGATACCACCAAAAATAAAATTAATAATATGCCCTGGGAATCACGACGCAATGAGACTAGCGGAACCCCAGCTAACAATTTACAAAGATTTTGCAGAACCCCTTTATAATCTACCAAATGTTGTTATGGTGTCAAATCCATCTATTGTGAACATAAATTCATCAGATACTTTCCCGGGTTTTGATGTTCTGATGTATCATGGATATTCTTTTGATTTCTATTTTGCAGAAGTTGAATCTATAAGGAATAAAGGAGGATACGACCGTGCAGACCTCTTAATGAAATTTTTACTGCAAAAAAGGCATTTAGCACCTTCATATACTTCTACTTTGCATACACCTGATACAAATCAAGATTCTTTGTTAATAGACAAGGTTCCAGATTTTTTTGTTAGCGGCCACATACACAAGGCCGCTGCAGCAAACTACAAAAATGTAACTCTAATTTCAGGAAGTTGCTGGCAAAGCAAAACAGCATTCCAAGAAAAAGTAGGGCACAACCCAGAACCTAGCAGAGTGCCTATAGTGAATTTACAAACAAGACAAATAAAAATGTTAAGATTTGGAAAATAAAGAAAAATAAAAAATGAAAAAAGTGATTGAGAAATATTTTGAGAGAATAGATCAAGACGTGGCTGCTACATATAAGGCAGCAAACAAAGCAAGAAAGGTTGGAGTTGACCCAGAAGAACAGGTATGTGTTACTCTTGCTAAAAATATGGCTGAGAGGGTTGAAGGGTTGATAGGTGTGGCAATACCTGGCATTCTCAATTCCGGCTTAGCTAAAAGATTACAAGAATTAGAGAAAAAATACGGCAAATTAGATTGGAGGGTGGCTCTTTCTGTGTCTCTTGAAGTTGTAAATGAAAAGTTCTGCAAATTTGAAGATAAAATAAAGGCAATGGAAGCAGGAATACGGGTTGGGTTAGCTTACTTGACTTCAGGAGTTGTTTCAAGTCCTTTGGAAGGTTTTGTGGAACTGAAATTAAAAAAAAGAAAGGACGGTGAAGAGTATTTTTGTTTGATGTATTCTGGGCCTATAAGAAGCGCTGGTGGAACCGCAGGAGCTGTTTCTGTGATTATAGCTGATTATATAAGAAAAAAGAAAGGTTACGGGGTGTATGACGCTACAGAAAAAGAAATAAGGAGAATGGTGACCGAACTTTATGATTATCATGAGAGGGTCACTAACTTACAATATTTACCGAGCGAAAAAGAAATAAGGTTTTTAGTCAA
>JAHJDK010000218.1 GCA_018812505.1 Nanobdellota archaeon
ACTTCGCAGGGCATCCCGTTGTATCGAGGCGCTTTTAGCCAGGAATAAGCTGCTTCCTTGTCTGTTTCGGGTTCGGTTAATCCCTGCGCAGGGTGTACATTGGAATTACTCTGAGAATACCAGCTGTATTTTACATGTTCAGCTATTGCCTCAATGTCAATCAAGTCATAGCTCAACTTTTTATTTACGAATCCTGGTGCTACTGATATTAAGAATGAGCTATTTCCTGCTAATGAGTATAATATTCTTGGTTGTCCTTTGTCTCTGTTTGATATTCTTTCGCTTTTAACTATGCCAGCAATTTCTAGAAATCTTAGTTGTTGGCTGATGTTTGCTGTGCTCGTTCCTGATGCGTTTGCAAGTTCTATTGGGGACATCTTCTTCTGTTCAAGAAGTTTGAGGATGTCCCACTTCGAACCTGTAAACAATGTCTCTTGGTCCATGTTATTACTGCATTTCCAGAAATCTTGCGATTCCTGAATTCGTTTTCTGTTGTCTCTGAATTGTTTTGTTCCTGAGATGCTTTCGATGAGTTCCCGCTCAAACGCCTGTCTCTCAGTATACAAAATCGTATGTTAATATTACTAATAGCACAACTCATATATAAATGTTTCGATTCATTATTTAATACTGCAAAGCATTTATTGTTGTAAAACTTTTTTTTCAGTAATTAATAAATTACTTAATCAAAGATTTTTAAGACGAGAAATTTAAAACAGTGCAAAAAAATAGCACAAAGAACAGTACAAAAAAATTAATTTTAAGTTCTTAGTCCATGTAATGATTTTCTTTTAAGAATTCAAAAGCAGTTTTTCTAGATGTTTCTAACATCTCCAAGTTATGAGCGTCGCTGTTGACATACACTTGGTTTGCTAAAGATAACATTTTTCTTAATTGGTCTATATCTTGATCATTCTTCATAAATCTTAATCCGTTGACTTCTAATGGCTTGCCATAAACATTCGCAGCGTTTACTAGACGTTTCATATCTAAATGCTTGCTGAAATCTCTATAAGTTGGATGTCCTATAAATTTTATTTTGTAATGATACCTTACTAATGCGTTGATGTATGCTTCAGTTATGTCTTTTTCATCATCTGAAAATATTTGTCTATGAGCTGACAGTATCAAAAAGTCTCCTTCTATGAATTGTATTTTTGATGAGATGTCTCCATACCTGTCTAATAAGTCTGCTTCCACGCCAAAAGATACTTCGATATTGTTATATTTATTAATCCAATCAACAATATCTTCTCTGTTACCATGCGGATGCCAGCCCATTTTATCTATGGTTGCTTGTGAATGATCTGTTATGACTATCTTCTTTAATCCTATTTTTCCTGCGTGTTTTACAATCTCTTCCACACTATTTTTGCCGTCAGAATAGTCTGATGAGTGTATATGATAATCTTCTGGTCCTGGATTTATTATATTCATAAATGTCGGGAATACAAATTTATTTATAAATATTCATCAAGAATGATTTATCCTATCTCTGCGTAGAAGTAGTATGTGGTTGGGGTTGTCGCATATTCATCTTCTGCTAATATCATTTGGAAATCAAAGGTTTTGCTTATATCATATCCTTCTTCATCTTGCTCTAGTACTGTTGAGTATATAAGGTTTGAGCCGTCATCTAATAATATTTCCTGGAAAGCTGCATCCTCACTCATTGTTTGTGATGTATCATTTACATATGTGGCTAATGCCTTACAACTGCTGTTAAGTATCTGTTCGTTTCCAACCCAGAATGATTTGTGTTTTGACCAGTTAAAGGTTTTGTTTATGCTGTCTGCACTGCTTGTTGTTATATTCAAGAATGTTTCCTCAGATGATAGTACACTGTTTGTTAGGCATCTTATTCCACTCCAGTTAACATTATCACTTCTGCTTGAGTATACTTCTCCTGTTATTGTTGCAAGATTCCAGTTATATATTGATATGTTATTGCTGTCTTGTAGCACCATTGTTCCTGAAACATTTCCTACGTATGCTTTCCATCTTGCGTTTTGCTGCGTTACATTTAACACCAGTGTTGTGAAGCTTCCTCCTGCAGTTGTTATTGCTGCTGCTGAGCTTGGCGTTACGTTCACTGTCTCATTCAATATTATTGATGCTCCGGTTGGTTGAGCTAGTATATAATATGTATTTATAGCTAGGATTATTAAACTAAAGGCCAACATTATTCTCTTGGTCTTATTATTCATTTGACTTCCTCCTAGTTTTTCTGTAAGTGGTGTATATTGTTTGGTAGTTTCTTTGTAATAGAGAAGCGATTTTTTTGTATGAAAATCCGTTGTCTTTCAGATATAGTATTATACTTCCTAGAACGTTTTCTTTTCTATCTGCTATTATAGATAGTGGTATATATAGAGTGGTTTCGTTTATCTTTACAGAAGTGTTTTTTGCTTGGTTGTATGCATTCCATACAGTTCTTTGATCTCTATTGATTAGTTTTGCTATCTCTGAGTACTTTAGTTGTTCATAGTCTTTCAAGTATTTTATTATGGCTTGTAAGCAGCC
>JAHJDK010000219.1 GCA_018812505.1 Nanobdellota archaeon
AATAAATGAATTTTACTTATTTATATGTTATTCACTATATTTTATAGAAAAATATTTAAATCACTAATGTCATAATTATTCTGTATTAGTGATAACTACTAGTTAACAAGTGATTCAGCAACTTAAATCGCAGAGATAACAATGAAGAAAGTACACATACAGATATTAGAAACTGTGCATACAAGAGCGAAAGTAATCTCTGTTCTGAAGGAAATAACCTTAAATGAGTATTTTGAACAAGCAATAGCTGAAGCTATAAAGAAAGATAAAGACATACTCGATAAACTAAGACAATAAGAAATAATTTTTTTATTTTAAAAAACCTTCAGAGCAGAGAACCAAGTAGAAGATGAACCAACGACAACAAGTGAAAAAGAGACAAACAATTAACTTTAATGTATTATTATTTTTGTTAATGATAATTATAATCATAAACGCTAATTTTAGCTCTGCAGAAGTTACAATTACAGCCATAACTTCACCAGCCAGTATTAATGAAGGAGAAACACTAAATGTATTGTTTACAGCGACAACCAACTTAAGTGAAAGTATTAGTTACAGGATTCTAAAAAATGGATTAGAGGTATCATCTACAAATATCTATTCTTGGATTATTGACTATACAAATTCAGGAACATACATTTTTACGTTTGAAGCATCTGACAGTCAAAATTTAGAATCTGAAAATAGAACTATAACTGTTGTGAATAGTCCTATATCCATAACCTTCAATAGTCCAGAATCAAAAGCTTACAGCAACACATCAATTAACATAGCTGTTGAAAGTTTACAGGCAGATAGCTGTAATTATGAACTAAATAATACTGAAACAGGACTGCTGACTAAGACTGGAACAATTTTCTCCAAAGTTGTAAGTCTGAGCGAAGGAAGCTATAATCTTATGGTGAATTGCAGCAATAATGGAGAGTCAACAACAAAACAATTATTGTTTGAAATTGACAGAACACCCCCTGAAATAATTGATTCAGGACCAGATAACAGTTATTCTAATGCAATAACTGGAACCACTGCAACACTTGAAATAGAAACAAGTGAAACCTCTCAATGTAAATATGGAACTTCTGATAATAGCTATGACCTATTAAGTAGTTCATTCATTAACACTAATTCTATGAATCATTATGCTGAAATAACGAGTTTGGCTCAAGGAGAACACATATACTATGTTAGATGCAAAGATTCTTTGGGAAACAAGATGAGTTCATCTGAAACAATCAATTTTTACACTAATAAAAAACCAACTGCAGAAGTAGAAGTAAAAGGAGATTCTCCACTAAAAGCAGGGAGATATGATGTTGAGGTAACAACTAGTGAAAGTGTGGACTCTTCCCCTTTATTACAATATAATTTTCACGATGACTCAACAAAAAGGACTGTTTCATTAACAGGCTCAGGAACTAATTGGTTTGGTTATATAATAATAGATAGTGCAACTCCTGATAGTGTTGGAACATTCTATTTTTCAGGTACTGATTTGTCTGGGCTTACTGGAACTGAAATAACTTCCGGTAAATTATTTTTGATAGATACTACTCCTCCTCCTGTTATAAGCACTCTGGAAGTTTCGCAAAATAATGCTGCTTTGAAGTTAGAGTGGTATTATGACTTTGATGAAATTGAAAGGTTCAAAATTTATCGATCTCTAGATAGTGAGATATCTTACAATGATTTATACGCTACAACCACTAGTTCTGTTTTTGAGGATGTAAATGTTGATGAAGGAGTTACTTATTATTATAAATTGTCTGCAGAGGATAAAGCAGGAAATGTTGGTGCATTATCAAAGCAGATTTCTGGAATAGTAGAACCTTCACTGAAGGAAGCAAAAGCCCTTGCTCCAAGCTTGTCAGCCAAGGTTGACCAAAAAATCAACAACATTGAAAGTTTATTGTTAGATATTGACTGGTCGGTAAAATCTTTAGGATCTGAAACTGATAAGGATAAGAATGAAGCAATTACAAAGCTTTCGCTGTTGGAAAAAGCCAGCTCGATAAAAACTAGTTTGGAGGGTTTGAAAAAAGATTTAGAGAAACTTAAGATATTAGATTTGAGTGAAGAAGATTTTAACAAAAGAATAAGCAAGATAGATTCTTCTGTTAAAAGCCAGCTATCAGGTATTATCAGATCAGTTGTTGTTAAGGACAAGCTTGAGTATGAACAATCATTTGATGAAAGTTCTTTTAGAGCATCATTGAATGAGTTTGCTCTTTATAAAGGTTGGAATATTGATGAAAAGTCTATTGATGATAACAGGTTAGTGCAGCAAAAGATAAGTGTTAATGTTAAATTATTATCTGTTAATGTTGATTATCTTTATGATGGAAGTGTTGATAAATATACTATTATATCAAAGACTTTGACTACCTCAGAGCCTTTGTCTGATGTTTCTATAGTTGAAACAATACCTAAGTCTGTAGAGACTGATGCAAATAACATATTGTTCAGTGAAACACCTATCGTGATTAAGAAAGATCCTATGGTTGAATGGATTATTCCAAAATTATCATCAAAAAATATTTACTACATAGTTTTTGATGAGATTGCTTTCTCTGATGCAAAACAAACCAAGACAGATGTGTTTATTAATCAAAAACTTGTTGAAGACTTAAACGCTGCTGGTGCTGAAGGTGCAGTTGTCGATGACAATTCAATAACAGGCTTTGCGTCAGATAACACTGTCAAAAATTCCAGTTGGTCTTTGATATTTATAATTGTGGGATTTGTAATTATAGCTGGTTTGATGGTTTATTATTTTTTCTTTTTGAATGACGGGGAAGAGGTTGTTGAAGCTCCAAGAATAGTTAATAGAAGACTGCCTGTTGTTGTTGACAATACAACTTATTCTTTTTCAGGAATTTCAGGAAG
>JAHJDK010000220.1 GCA_018812505.1 Nanobdellota archaeon
AAATTGTATTCTCCACTTGCATCCCTAGGAATTCTTAAAGTTATTGATTTCTTTTCTGTGTCAAGTTCATCAACTGCTAATTCTCTTGAAACGTCAATCTCTAACTCTTGATTCATAATCCTAAGAGAGACATCTTCATCATTCTTTCCTATGTTAACAAGTTCAACATCAAAAGATATGCTTTCTCCACAAACACCTGATACTGTTTGAGGAATATCAACTGCTAATTCATGACTTTCCTTATCAACATCTATCTTGTATTCGAGTATTCTTCTAAAAGGAATGTCTGCGTCTCCTATAACTGTAACTATAACATCATATTTTTCATCATCAACCTCTAATGGAATTTCAAACTCTATTTCAAGCTCTTCTTTATCATCTTCATCTATATCCACAGAGTCAGATTCCTCTTCCAAGTCATCTCCGTCATCAATATTTTCTATGAGAATTTGCACTTCTACATTTTCAAGTTCCTGATCGTCCATTAAATTTTCTATCTCAAACACTAACAAAACATTACTGCCTGGTTTCACACTAATAGTGTCTCCCTCATCAATTCTAGTTCTATCATCATCAACATATGCATATAACCGGTTTATATCTATAGGATTTTCGCATAAAGAATCATAACTTTGAAAAACTGGTTTTGTTAAAGGGTTAAAGCTTGCATCGAATGCAGTATATGATAATCCTATAACTTTGTCATCTGTCGTTATTTTGTAATCACCTGCTCCTACCATTGCAGCTTCAAAATTGTTGCCTGCAGAGTTTATATGCCAAAACGACCAGTAAGTACCTGTATTATCATTGCTTGATACGCCTTCAACTGATTCAAGAAAGTACCCAAAACCAAAGTTTTGCCAGCTCATATCTAATGATGTCTGCTGAAAAGCATCATATGCGGATTTACCATCAGCTATATTTACACAATCAGTGTACGTTGTTTCATCTGCTAGTTTGACAATCACTCCTACATTCGCTGCTAACGAAGCAACTGAAAACAGGATTATCATTGTTAAATAAATTAATATTCTTTTCAAAAATCACACCCCACACAATCTTATTCTAAAACATCACCCTCAGCAATTATCTCTGTTTCTTCTAAAGTTAAGTCAACATGAGTCTCCCTTCTATCATAAACACCCTGAATAAGTCCAACCAGTGAAATCACATCTCCTTCTCGAGCAATAGCTTCTTCTGAACCCAAAGCAGTAACTCCATCTTCTGCTAAAGGTTCTGAACGCTGACCCATACTATCAACCATCTCAATCAAATAACCAGTATCCCCATTTAACGCCATCACAGAATTGCCCTCTTTGTCTAAAACATCTTCAAGATAAACAGCTTCTCCAAACTCTTTGCCATCTTTCAAAAAAGTCGCAACTTTGTAGACTGGTTTAAAACCTTCTTCTTTAAGCTTACTATCTACTATTTGTATATAAGAATTTGATTCCTTTAAATCATACACTTTAGCTTCTTGGGTAATAGGATCAACCCATGAAAGCTGAGAATACTCGTCTGCATTAACTAAGTCTGTAAGACTAACTTGGAATTTTAGAAGTTCCTTAGCACCTCGAACGGGTTTCCCATACCAAGAAAATACATCTTTAAAATTATCGCTTTTGAAAACATCAATCTCCTCTCTGTTCGTGTAATCCAGCTTAAAGTAGTCTACAAACAAAGTTTCGTTAGTATTATTAAAGTATTCCTGATCAATACTCTCAGTTATAGACCTTTCTTCACCAGTTACATCATTTCTTATTCTAATAATATACTCAACATTATCAAGTCCTTTCAATCTAGTTAACATAATCCCTTTATTCGTAACTTCATACTCAGGAACAAGACCTGTTCCCTCAAACAAAGAATCAATACCTGAAAGAACAGTATTATCTTCAGTATTCTTTGTAACAACAACCCCGTTATCAAAAACCCGAACTAATCTTCCACTAGTTGAATACTTATGATCATAAAGAATTAATCTATAAACCTCAAGAGTATCAAGTTTCACCCCATTTGGAATTACTGCACAAGTATCCTCACGAGGAGGAAACTTGAAAAAAGGTGTTTTCGCATCAAGCTTATCTTGCAAAGAATACTCAATTTTTTCAGCTTTAGGCACTGTTGCACAAGTATCTTCACGAGGAGGAAACTTGAAAAAAGGCATTTTAGATACCTCTTCATTAAAAATTGAATATTGCTTCGGCTTATCAAAAAAATCATCAATTGTTTCAGAATTAAAAACAACCGGAGATTCATCAAACATAAAAGGACTAACTTCAGAAATTACAAGCGCATCAACAACAAAATCAGATAAAGATTTTACTTCAGGCAAACTTTGTGTCTCAGTATTATATTCAAGAGCATCAAAAGTTTCTATAGCAGGCTGAAAATATGAAAATACTTCAGACATTAATAATCCATCAAACTCTGAAACTAAACCCACATCTCTAACCAAAACAGATTCATTAATAAAATCAAAAACTGGAAAAATAGAGAATAAATCATACTCAAATAACAGAACAGCATCATTTTTAATAGGTTTCACAAGAGTCTTAGATTCACTTACAGTATATTTTATTGGTTGATCACTTGCTGAAAATAACACTGAACTAACCATTTCTTGATTAAATAGTTCAACATAATTCACCACTGGTCGGATTTTTGTTTGAGAAACTTCATAAAACAAAGGAAGAGATTTATCAACTAAAACAGATTCCTTAACAGAATCAAAGAGTGGAAGAACAGAAAATAAGTTATAATCAGAAAACAAAACAACAGCATTCTCAACAGAACTCACAAAAAACTCAGGTTGACTTAAAACACAACTAATTAACTGATCACTAACTGAAAATAACAGCGAACTCACAACATCCTTATCAGAAAATTTAACAGGATTCACAACTGGCAGGATTTTTGCTTGTGAAAATTCATAAACCGATGTAATATCATCAAACTGTTCAAAAATAACATTTGAGATATTAGAGTATTGTGAAACAGATTCATAATTTAATGAAAGCTCAGATATTGGCTGTTGTTTAAAAATATAATAGTCTTGGGAGAGTTCTATATTTGAAACAAATGCTGAAACATTATGAAGAGTATCTACAAACAGATAATCTCTAGAATATTCACTGATAATTCCTTTCTGTAACATCTCATTGTGATGATTGTATTCGAATAAAGGTTGATATAAAGTCTCTTCAAGATAGTATTCAAGCATCAAACTTGGTTTTTTCGTTGAGAATAATTCATAGTTCGGTTTTGCTGTAAATAAATTATACTCTAAAGAGGATTCCAGAACAATTGATTCATATGAAAATAAAAAGTTAATTTTATGAGAATACAAAATCGTCTTGTCAATATTTATCGAAGTCACAAACAATTCTTTTTTAGCAGATGAAGAATTGTCAGTTTTTGATTTAAGAATAAAATAATTAGATTGTAAAAATATTTCAGGATTAAAAAATGTAAAAGTTAGACTTTGATGTAGTGCAAACAAGTTTTCTGTTGTAGCAATTGCTTCTGTATGATAGAATAGTTTCAAAGCTGAACGTTCCAGATCACCAGATTTATTGTAATATAAATCAACGATTGTCTTTATAACCAAATCATCTATACTTCGAAAAGAAGGAGTGAGCCTGTCAATAGATATATTTTCAGACAAATCAGCATCTTGTTCTTCTTGTCTTTGAAAACCAGAGACATCTTCTATAGGATTAACAGTCATTGATGAATTCCAAAGATTGCTTGAAGTGAAATCTCTAAAACCAGATGCCATTAAATTTTCTCTCACTATCTCTATCAAAAATCACACCCCATTGGATATTGTATCCAATAGAAAAGTATATATAGTATTTAAACCTTTCCATAACAAATGGTTGGCAACAAACCAAACTATAAAGAGGAAGACATCCTCAGAACGTTTCTATACATAGAAGACAAACCAGTAAGCA
This sequence comes from Nanobdellota archaeon, assembly GCA_018812505.1. Taxonomy (GTDB): domain Archaea; phylum Nanobdellota; class Nanobdellia; order Woesearchaeales. Next base: position 3,957 of record JAHJDK010000220.1, read on the forward strand.
GAGCAGAACTAGTTGAAAAGCTAGAACTAGGAGAAGGCACCATAAGAACCATATTAAGCTTTCTAAAAGAAAAAAAATTACTTAAATCAAACAGGCCAGGACATTACCTGTCAAAAAAAGGCAAAGAGAAAAAAGAAGAACTAAAAAAAATGATTGAAGGACCAAAAAAACTAACACTAACAGAGTATAAAAACCTAAAAAGCTGCGGCTTACTAATCAAGAAACCAGGCAAAACAAAAATAAACCTTGATCTAAGAGATGAAGCAATAAGAAATGGCGCTTACAGCTCAATAATATTCCAATATAACAAAGAATTAAAAATACCATTTCTCGAATACAACTACAAAAAAGAAAACAAAAAAGACTATGAAAAAATTAACGAAGAATTCAAACTAGAACAAGGAAACCTGCTAATAATAACATTTGCAAAAGAACAATCAACATGCGAAAATTCCAGCCTAGCAGTAATGAAAAAAATAAATAATATGAAAATAATATGAAAAATTATTTTTTAAGAGCTTTCATCTTCTTGGTGACAGCGATTTTTTCACCACATTTCTCACACAAAAAGACAACTGCATCAACCCCTTTAAACTTCTTTCTCTTAAAAGGAGCCTGTGCTTCACCTTTATGCTGACAAAAAGGACAAACATATTGAATATTACATGTTAAAGTATCTTCATATTCACCCTTCTCAACAGTATAATTACATTCAGGACAAACATACTCACCAGCCCTAATCTTGACCTTGCCTTTCTCAACAGGTTTACCCATCAAAGCCTTATGACATTCAGGGCATTTCTCCTTAAAAACCCAAGCAACAATAGTACTATTGTCAATCTTTCTTCTAGTAAAATAAATACATTCATCCATACTCTCAGGAAACTTCAAAGCCATAAAATCACCTCACAATATTCAACCTTTTAACCTCAATACTAATAGCCTGTTCCAAAATCCTAATATACCTAGGACACTCAACAAACTCATAATTATTTTCGTTACAGTACTTTATTAATTTTTCCTTTTCAGCTTCAGAAGAAAACTTAACAATCACATTAATACCAACAGCATCCTTGTGAACAACATCATAATCAGACAAGTCATGAACAATCTTATTATGAATCATATCAAAAAACAACAGTTTCTCCTTTAAATCAAGAAGTTTTTGATGCAGTTTCTCAAAATCAAACTCAACCTCAAACTCCCTGAAAAAATCAAATGAAACATCATAATCACAAGCTACGAAACCACCCTCTTCCAAATCCAATGGCTTCCACTTACCAAAACTACCTATAATCATATCACCAATCATCGCTTGACCAGTACCAACACTGCCAGACACATCATTAATGACAAATAAATTAGAATTTTCAGATAAACTCTTCAAAAAATCCAAATCCTGCAAAGCATGATAACCAGGCATAGAATTTAACAACAAGACAGCATCTTTCTCGTCAACCTGAGAAAGCAAACCATAATCAGTTTTCAACCTGACTTCCTGCATTTTAAGCTTTAAAACAAATTGCGGATAAGTAATCCAACCACCCTGATCCTGAATCAAAACCTTATCAAAACTCTTATCTCTAGCGAATTTTAAAGATGCAAGAATAGCAGCGTTGCCACGCCTAACAAAAAATACGTGCTTTTTACCAGTAAGTTTTTTCAGAATAGACTCACACTCAGATTTCATAAAACTACAAAAAAACTTCTCATTAATAAAGTTAATGAAAAACTAATAAATTACTACAGGTTACTTTTGTTGTTGACTAAACTTTTAATTGGTTCAAAGCTATAAAAAAGTATTTAAGAAAGATAATTATAAACAAGAACAGAGGTGTTAATAAATATGAAAAAATACATGATAACAGGATTAATAATCATCATAATGATGATTAGTGCATGCAAAAACACAACTAAAATAAACAGTTTTGAAGAATGCGTAGCAGAAGGCAACCCAGTAATGGAAAGTTACCCAAGACAATGCCAAGCAGATGAAAAAACATTCACAGAAGAGATTAATGAAGAAAGTATAGAAACAATATGTTCAGAACTAGGCGGAGAATGGATTGAAACAGCCAATGAATGTGAAAACATAAATGAAGCTGACTGCCTCAACATAGGCGGAAACTTCAATGAATGTGCATCAGCTTGCAGAAACAACCCAGAAGCACAGATGTGCACAACGCAATGTGTATTAGTATGTGAGTTCAACACACCAATAGGTGGCGAAAGGGATGAACACGGATGCTTAGGACCTGCAGGCTACACTTGGAATGAAGAAGTAAACGCTTGCCTAAGAGAATGGGAACTTCAAGAAGACACAAGAGAAGCTGCAAAAATCGCAGTTGAAAACCTAAAAACAAACGAATTCTTCACAGTAGTAGAAGTAATAACTATGAAATGTCCAGGATGCTTCACCATAAAACTAGAGGAAGGAGAGGACAGAACACCAATCCAAGCTATAATAACAGATTGGAACTTTCAAGAATAAAAAGAAAATGATGCTCTGCTACTCGCTCCAATTCATCGAATGCTAAAAAGCAATCTCAAAGGAGATTAAGGGCAGAGCAAATAATAGATTATCAATGCTTTTTATAAGGGTTTCTATAATCACAGTATTTTAAGAATTATTTATTTAAATCTTAATTTCAACTTGAAAATTATTATTTCGAAAATATTTCGAGAATTTCATGAAATCATTTATTAAGAAGAAATATATAAAAAATTATTCAAAGTGAATGAAAATAATTCAAGAATTAACCTAAACCCAGAAATATGCAAAATAATAGGAGCATTCATTGGAGACGGTTACTTAGGAAACTACGGAAAAAGAAAAAATCAGTTCATAATTGGATTTGTAGGTGATAAAAAACTAGATAATAAGTATATATCAAAACACATTAAAAATTTGATAAAAAAAATTTTCCATTCACAAATCCGAGATTAAGATACAGAAACGACGAAAATACAGTTCTATTAAGAATTTATTCAAAAAAGTTATATAAAATCTTTTTAGATATCGGATTTTTAAAAGGAAAGAAGTCAAGAACAGTTAAAATACCTCAACAGATTATTAATGATGAAAAATTAATGAATGCAACATTAAGAGGAATTTTTGATACTGACGGAAGTATTTTCTTTGACAAAAGAAAAAAATACAAACAACCATACCCTAGAATAACAATTCAATTAGCAAGTATAAAACTTATTGAGCAAATTGAAAATTATTTATCAAAAGAATTCAAATTATATGTTTATAAGAAAAACAGAAATGGATATAGAAATTATTTAGAAATTTATGGTCATGAACAATTAGAAAAGTTTTTAAAAAAAATAGGTTTCTCAAACGAAAGACATTTGAGAAGAATATGCCTCTGTAGCTCAGCCGGTAAGGCTAAAGCAAGTCTTTGCCTCAGCAAAGAGCGTTAAGAAACTACAATATCTCGCTAAACCTTGGTAAGGTAAAGGTCCCGAGTTCAAAACGACTGTATCGTTCGTCGACACCTGGGCGTACATCGACTTTGTCGAGTACACCTGTCAGACAAAACATCGATACTTTCCTGAAAGTCTCGGCAGAGGCTCTTCTTTTTATTTATAAAAAAACAATTATTTCTTATCCAATAATCCTCACTTCCCCTTTCTCTGCATCAACTTCTACTAAATCACCATCTTTCAAAACTTTCGTAGCTATCTTTGTACCTATAATACAAGGTATTTTGTATTCTCTGGCAACGATTGCTGCATGACAAAGTATTCCGCCTACATCTGTAACTATAGCACTTGCCTTGTGCACTGCCATCATCATATCAGGAGAAGTCATCACAGCCACTAAAACATTTCCTTCAGGCATTTTATTCATGTCCTCAACCATCACTCCTGAAAGTGATTCATGAAGTAAAGTCACTCTTCCTCTAACCTTTCCAGGATACGCAGTTTTTCCTATTATCTCATTCACACCGACAATTTCATCATTGCTTAGCTCATCCATAATCATGACTTCATAATAATCTTTATGATAAACAAATTTGAAACCTTTTATCCTGTCACACACTTCCTGCTTGTCAATTTTTTTCCTATTCCTAAGAGCTTCAACTATTTCCTTCTTTACACAGTTCTGCACTTCCAACGAATTCAAATCAATCCTTTTTCCTATTTCTTTAAATAAGACTTTTGCCTGATTATAGTTTTCCTGCCAAGCCTTGTGCATTTTGAATCTCCTGTCACCTATCATCTTCAAACCTTTAACAAGTTTTTTTAAATCCCCACTCAAGTTCAAATCCGAATCTTCACTTAACAACTGAGCCATATCTTTGTCGCTTCCAGTACCTAACTGCTCACTAACCTCTTTAATTAATTCATCATAAAAATCAGGTCTTGAAAAACGATAAAAACCTATAAGTGCAGAGTACCATTTAAAGAACTTCTCAAACAATGAAGCGAGTTCTTCGTTATTCATAGAGCTCAAGTCAGAATTAGTAATCCCATCAACAACTTCAATTAATGATTGTTCAACATTTTCACTTTCCTTGCAAAAATATTTCACAAAATCATGATCAGAATACTTTTTTTTACCAAACTTTTTCGCTTTTGCTTCTGTAACTTTATTCTTGTAAAAAGTTGTTTTTTGCTCTCGACTCAGAAAGTAATGCAGACCATATGACATGCCAAAATATTTCTTCATAGATTCAGTATCACCAAAATAAATCATTTCAACCCATAATAGAGGAGAATTGTCATGATCCCATCCTTTTGAAAAATCCATAATAACTATTATTACAACTATTAATAAAAATGTTACGAAATTACAGATAATTAATATCATTAAAAGAATTATTTAGAAAAAAAAATAGCTTAATTTTATCTCTGCACTATCTGCAAGTGTGGATAAGCTATCTCAACTTTTTTAGTCTTTGCAACACTAGCCAAGAAAGAAGAATAAATCTCCGACTTCATACGCCTAAGATTTCGGTAATGAGCAACGTACCTAACAGTCAAGCCAATAGAAGAACCTCTCAACTCAACCCTTACTTCAGGTTCTTTCTTTATATCCTTAAAAGCAATCATCCTCATATCTTCAAGCTTATTCTTCTCAACCTGCGCCTCATCAAGATGTTTCTCAATCACCTTCTTCTCAGAATGACTAACAGTTTCTTTATGAAGCTTCTTCAAAATATTCAAATTATCAAGAATGTTCTTATGCTGTTCAGAAGTGTCACCCATCGTCTGCTTGACATACTTATGAACAACCTTAAAAGTGACGTCCTTCAAAATCTCAGAAGCATTGTTCCAATCACTCTCATAAGTAACATCAACAGACAAAGCATCCCATAAATATTCTCCACTCTTAGTAAAATTAACAACCGAACTGGTTAAAACCTGCTCATTAGGAATTGTCACAATCTTACCACTCAACTCGTCAGTGTTTTCCAACAAACCATCCATAACTGTGTACATCATTTGAATCTCTAAAACGTCACCTTTCTCACCGCCAACACTAATACGATCACCAATAGTGTAGGTTTTGCTAAAAATAATAGTCAACCAGCCAACAAAGTTCAATATAGGCTTCTGCAACGCAAAAGTAATACCAAAACCAATCAACCCAACAGATGTAAGCCAAACACCTACATTACCAATCATAACAGATAATATTCCAAGAATAGCAAGAAGCCAAATAACATAAGAGATAATAGAATTTACAGAGAAATACTCCTTCTCCTTACCAACATACTTGAAATACCTCTGAAGCAAAGAATCAAAAAAAGAAGAAACAAACTTAGCAAACAAGATAATAATAACTATAGTAACAATCTTCGGAACCCATGAAGTCATACTATCAGATATAACATTGTAATTAGCCAGAATACTATTATAAAACTCTTCTCTAAAAGAATAAACCGTAAAAAATGCTAGCAAAATAGCTGCAAGCACAAAACCATGATTTCTAACCTTCATAACAACCCTCTCTTTCCCTAACAACATAATTGAGAGTAGTAGTATAAAAAGTTTTCTAAAGGCAATCAAGGCTTTCAAAGTCAAACAACACCTATTTTCTAAATTCCAAAAAGCACTACATCCTTGACCTAAAGGACAAGGTATTATACTTTTTGTTAATAAAACCGAAAATATTTCAGAAATTCTTGCACATAATTAATAAAGCCCAACCATGTAAAAGAAACGATTTGTTTTATGGGAAAAATAACTTCAGAATTAGCTGAAATTATCGGATTATTATGTGCTGAAGGATGTCACGCAATCTCCTATTCCAGTTATTGGGGAAAAGACAGAGGGAAAAAAAGATTCTTTAAAAATTTTAAGTCAGAAAGAATAGAATTTTATAATAAAGACAGAAAACTATTACTTCACTATCAAGAATTACTAAACAAAGAATTCAACTATTTTCCAAAAATATGTAAATATGATAAAATAAACATTTGCAAAATAAACATTATCAGAAAAATAACTAGTTATACTGAGTTAGGTCATTTAAAATAGAAAATTCCAAAAGGAATATTGACAGGTTCTAAAAAAATAAAAGTCTCATTCTTAAGAGGTTACTTTGATGGAGATGGAACCACAAGTAATCGAATTAGAATGTTTTCAACTAATATAGAAGGACTAAAGCAAGTCTCAAAAATATTGGTTGACTTAAAATTTAAACACACATTTCAGGGACCAATTATAAAAGAAAGAAGAAAACCCTCTTATATCATACAAATTAGTGAAAAAGAAAGTGAATAAGTCCGAAATTAGTTGACACTTTTTATTTTGTGAAATTTTTAGTTTCTTTTTAAATGTGGTTGATTATACAACTTTTTTTCAAAACTTGTTTTTGTCAACTAATTTTGAGTTTCTAAATTAATTCATCGTCGTG
>JAHJDK010000221.1 GCA_018812505.1 Nanobdellota archaeon
ACAGAAAATAGAATTTGAGAAACTTAAAAAAGAAGTTGATGAAAGACCTGCGCGAGAAGGGTTGCCTGATTTGCCTGGTGCAAAGAAGGGCAAGGTTGTGATGAGGTTTGCACCTTCGCCTTCTGGGGCGTTTCATATTGGGCATGCTTTGACTTCAAGTATTTCATATTTGTTTGTAAAAAAGTATGGGGGGAAATTTTATGTTAGAATCGAGGATACTAATCCAGATAATATTTATCCAAAAGCTTATGATTTGATTAAAAAAGATTCTGAATGGCTGTTTGAAGGAAAGGCAGTTATTGCTATTCAGTCAAATAGAATGGAGCTGTATTACAAGTATGCTGAAAAATTATTGAAGATTGGACATGCTTATGTTTGTACTTGTTCTGGTGATGAGTTTAGAAAATGTGTGAAGTTTCAGAAAGATTGTCCATGTAGAAATTTTAATATTAAAGAAAATTTAGAAAGATGGGAGATGATGTTTGATTCTTCTTACAAACCAGGAGATGCTGTGTTAAGATTTAAATCAAATATGAAGCATAAGAATCCTGCTATGAGGGATTTTCCCTTGATGAGAATTAATGAAATCCCTCATCCATTACAAAAGAAAAAATATCGTGTTTGGCCATTGATGAATTTAGCAGTAACTGTTGATGATATTGAAATGAAGATGACGCATGTTATTCGCGCAAAAGAACATCGGGATAATGCAGAAAGGCAGAAGATGATTTTTGATGTTTTAGGAAAGAAATTTCCTTGGGTGGGTTTTTTAGGTCGTTGGCATATTAAAGGATTGAGATTGTCTGCAAGTCAAATAACAAAAGATATTGAAGCAGGAAAGTATTCTGGGTGGGATGACCCTAAATTGCCGACGATTCAGGCACTTATAAAAAAAGGTTACAAACCACAGGCATTTTGGAAATTTGCAGAAAGAATTGGATTAAGTGAATCAGACAAGACTATTGACAAAAAAGAGTTTTTTACATTGTTAGATAATTTTAATAAGTGATTGATTTCCTTGCTCCAAATCCACATTCTGCAGGATTTTCTGCTGAACAAAGATAAGATAAAATTAAATTCCTAGAAGATTAATGTTGTGAATAACAGATTTTAGTGGAGAAGCTTGACAAAGTCAGCTTCAGAACAATCCATCATAAATAAATTGAACAAATGCTATGTTCGACAATAAAAACATTTAAATATCTAGTTTAATAGTTCTATTTATCGAATCGATTTATGATTTGATAGAAAATGTTGAAAGTAAGACGTAAAGTCTTTCATTCATTCCTGTCTCATATGAGACTGACAAAAATGAAAGGAGGTAGAAAAATGTATAACGATAAAAAAGGAGTGTCTGCTGTTTTAGTTACGATAATTTTAGTAGCATTAGCTTTGGTTTTAATCACTGTTTTTTGGAGTTCTATTACTAATCTCTTTGGAGCTCAGGTAGAGAATATAGATTACACTCAAAAATGTCTTGGTGCTAATTTAGATATTAAGAGTTTGACTTGTGCAACAGGAACTTGTACAATTGAGATAGAAAGAAGCATAGGAAACAAAGAAGAGATAAGTGGGGTTGGATTAACAATTTATAACGCTACAGACTCTGGTACTGAAGAGTTAAAGGCAGATAATTTCGATCTTTCAGATACTTTAACTGCAACAGATATTGGTGGTGCAGATGAAGTGCGTGCAAGATCTTATTTCACAGACGAAGGTGGAGAAAATCACTTTTGTGAAGTAGATATTTTCAAGAACGCATAATTTTATTTATTTTTTATTTTACTTTTTCTTATTTTTTAAGAGATAGGTGGGGCTGGGGAGATTTCCTTGTTCCAAATCCGCGTCCCGCAGGATTTTTTGCTGAACATTGATAACATAATAGTTTTCAAGAATTATTTGCATTCTCAGATTTTTAGTGAAGAAGCTTGACAGAGTCAGCTTCGGAACAATCAATTTTTCAACAAAACATAAACCTCGTCGTTCTTTTTTACAGGGGGTAATTTTATTCCAACTTCTTGACCTTTAGTTGCTTTGTTTATTGGTTGGTTGTTGATTTCTATTTTTTCTACTTTAGAATATTGAATTCCTGTTTCATCTCCGATTACAATGATATTGTCTCCCACTTTTAGTTCTGAAGAAAGTTTAACTGCTGCAACTTGGGCTTTAGGAAAGTAATGAGTCACTTTTCCCACAAAATGTTTTTTCTCTGTTGCTTCTGAGTTTTCTGTTTTTGAAAAGTCATCTGAAGTTGGTAAACCAAGATAAAAACCTGAAGAAAATCCT
>JAHJDK010000222.1 GCA_018812505.1 Nanobdellota archaeon
TAATTAATATATTTTTAGCTTCCTCATTTTTCTCTTTTGATTTAATCAGTATATTGTTAAGTTTTGATTTGTCTTGTAGGATTTTTAAGAAAAAATTGTTAGCTTCATCAATCTCCTTTTTTGGTCTGAAGAAGTAAAGATATTTTTCATTGAAGTGGTGAATTTGATTTTTGCATTCAAATCCTAATTCTTTTTTTAGAGCTTGACCTTCCACGTCTATAAATACGCTTATAATAAATGTTTTATGTGTTCTTTTGGCATATTCCTGCCATTCAAATTGTTTTAGCTTGTTGAATTCTTTATTGTTCATAGTTAATTTATTCTTTTTTAAGTTCTTCTGCCACTTTCTTGTATGCTTCCCTGAATGGAATTCCTTTTTTTACTAGCTTGTATGCTTCTTCTGTTGCGAATAGTTTTTTGGTTATTGCTTTTTCGCAGTTTTATCTTTTTTTGGAGCTTCTGCAGTTGCTTCTTTAGCTGGATTTAAACTATCTTTTCCGTATTTTAGAATTTTAAGGTTTATCTGTACTGTTTTTTGTCCGATAGTATTGCCTGCAACAGTTCTTCTTAATCTAGTTCCCTTTCTCTTATGTCTTGTTCCAACACCGCAAGTTATTAATACTTTTTTTCTTCCAACACCTATAACGTCTTTTCTCATAGGAAATCCGCTAGAGTCAGAACCGCCTGTAATCTCAAATTCATATCCTGGGAATCCTATCTTGCTGCCAGTTACTTTGTCTCCAATTTTTTTGCTTAGAAATTCTTTGGCTTCGATGCCAACAATATCTTTTTTTAATGATTTCCCAGTTTTTGGGTCACCAATATTTATTTTATATTCTGCCATTTTTTTCCCTCCCGAGGAATTCTGAAAGGTTTTTCTCCTGACATCGCCTTCTTGACGTCCTCAGCAAGTGTTAAGAAAAAATGTTTGTTTAAAAATGTTTTTATAAATTTAATTTTTCATCCTGTCTGTACTTTAATCTTTTTTTGATTGCAATGTATGCTTTTCTGAGTTCGCTGCCAAGGTATGCTGCGTGCTGCATGTTGGTAATCCATTCATCTTTGATTATTTTATAATATAAGTCTTCAGGATTTTTCCCTGAGTACCTTGCAATTTCTTCATGACTTTTTATGAATCCGCCCATTAATTGGTCCTCTTGTACTTTCATAATTCCTACTTCTATCTTATTTTCATGTATTCTTATTAAGACATAACTTTTTTTATCCATATCCCATTCTTCTTTGGTTCTTGGGTTAACGCAGATTTTGTTTTTCATGAGTCTGTTTGTTGTTTGTAAACTTATATGTTTTTCGATATATTTTTATAAAAACTTGTTTTGCAGGTATTTCATGAAACGAGTTAAGGTTGTTTATGATCGTGACAAGTGTGTTAGTGCTGTTACCTGTGCTAATTTGAATCCAGAGCTTTGGGAGATGAGTCGTGAAGATGCAAAAGCTAATCTTAAAGGTTCTAAAAAAGTTGGTGATAAATGGGTTTTAGAAACTGAATTAACCAGGTATTTACAGATGGCTACTGAGCAGTGTCCTGCAAATGTTATAGAAATATTTGACTTGGAAACAGGCGAGAAATTATTTTAAATATACTGTTTGTAATCCAAAAATTCTAAGCTAGTTTTTAAGAACAGTTGTTTATAATTTATTTATTATGCTTTTGATGAAGTCTTCGTACTTCATTTCAGTGCTTAATAATTGAATATTTTGGTTAGGTATTTTTTCAGTTGCTTCAACTTCCTTTAAATGTTGTTTCAGTACTTGCTTTATTAATTCTTTTTCTTTTTTTGTCAAATTCATTGTTTCACCTATATATTAATAGCCCTGCACGGACTTTCGTCGAAAGCATCGATGTTCCAAACCTAGTGTACTCGACGTAGTCGATGTACGCTTAGGGCTCGACGAACGATACCGTCGTTTCGAACCGTGGTCATCGGATCCAGAGTCCGATATGATTGGCCTCTTCTCATGATTGATTCTTGAAAAGTGTTGGCCGCTACACTACAGGGCTATTTTTTTGTTTTTGTGAAAACAGTAACATATTTAAATAGGTTGTTTTTTCGAAAACCTATAAGAAAAATCAAGATTTTTGAATTTTTAAAAGCAAAAAGGTTTTAAAAAATGGCTAAACTAAGAAGAGCGGTTGCTTACAGAAGGATTGAAAGACCTTATACTAGGAAGAGTAAGTATAGAAGTAAGCAGTTTGTTAGGGGTACGCCTAGTAATAAAATTGTTAAGTATGACATGGGTGATCCTAAGAGGAATTTTGATTACACTATTTCTTTGAAATGTGGTTCTAACATCCAGATTAGACATAATGCTCTTGAATCTGGCAGACTAACTTGTAATAGGTTGTTGGAGTCTATTTGTGGTAAACAAGGTTATAAGTTGAAGTTATTGGTTTATCCTCATCATATTCTTAGGGAGAATCCTTTGGCTGCTGGTGCTGGTGCTGATAGGATGAGTACTGGTATGAAAAAATCTTTTGGTAAGCCGGTTGGTTTGGCTGCTCAGGTTTCTAAGGGTCAAATATTGTTTCAGGCTTCTGTTGATAAGCAGTTTTTAAGCACTGGCAAGAAGGCTATTTCTAGAATTAGACATAAATTGCCTTGTGGTTGCAAAGTAGAAATTGTTGAGAATAAAATCGTTGTGAATAATTAGTATTTTTTCATTTCTTCCATAACTATCTTTTTTAATTCTTCTAGGTCTGTTACTACTTTTGTTTTCTTCTTGAAGTCACTTACAGTTTTTTTATCTAATATGTCTGTTTTGCTTAGGTAGTTGATTATTGGTTTGTCGAATTCTCTTAGTTTTTTTAGTAATTTTTTTTGATCTTTCAAAGGGTATGGTTCTGTTAGGTCGAATGTGTATATTATCATGTTTGTGCAGTATTTGATTGCGAGGTAGGCTATTTTTTCTATGTTGTTCATCTTGTTGAATCTATCGAGTGTTCCTGGTGTGTCTATCAATTGTGCTTTACGGGTTTCTGTTTTTATGTAGCCCATGTTCAACTTTTTAGTTGTGAATGCGTATGATTTTATTTCTGGTTTTGCAGTTGTTATTTTGCTTAGCAATGTGCTTTTGCCTACGTTTGGGAATCCTGCTATTGCAACTGTGAATATGTTATCTTTTATTGATGGAAATTCTCTCATTATTTTTCTGGTTTCTTCCAGGAATGCAAGGTTTTTTGATATTTGTTTTAGTACTGATGATATTCTGCCGTAGTATTGTTGTGAGTGTTTCCTTATGTCTTCAATAGTTTTTGATCCTCTTATCTTGGATTTGTATTGTCTTGAGAATTCGCTTGTCTTCTTGTTTGCCCAGTCCATGGCACCTAGTGATTTTTTTAATTCTTTATAGTCTATAGTGGTTCTTACTAGTTCGGTGTAGAATTCTGTTAGGTTCTCAAAATTTGGGAATGATATTATGATGTTTCTAAGTTTGCTGTTTAATACGCTGTTTATCGTTTCTATCTTTGTGAATTCTAGTATTTTGATTTTTGTTAGTTTATCAGATGATGGTCCTATTTTTTTTTGTGATGATTTTGTGCGCGCTTTTTTGAATGCTACGTCTAAGTAGAACTTGTAATTTTCTATTTTTGGAACTTCAAATGACATTTTTTTAAGAAATGGTTGTGGTTTTATAAACTTTGAGAAAAAAATGTTTTACTTTAAAGTAAGAACTAATCAAAAGATTTATATACCTAATTGTTCATTATTTTATAGAGCAGTGACCATGTTTTTTATTCCTAATATCGAAAACAGAAATAACTCTAAGAAGTTAAAAGTAGTTTTGAATGAGTTAATTGATTCTTTTAATATTGATTTTTCTAAGGATAATTCTAATTCTTTAGAAGAAAATGTATTAGAGATTATGATGTTTGGTAAAACTATATCTAATGGCTTATTAATGACCAATAATGGTTATTTTTTCATGCCAAAATGTTTTGTTGGCAATATTTCTTATAAATTTGTTCGTTATCAGGGTAAACCTTTTGGTGTTGAAAAAGTTTGTTTTGATCTTGAAAATGAAGATCTGGCTTTGTTAAAGGCGAATATGGATGGTGAATCAAAAATACTGAATTATGATATGAATAGAGGTGTTAATTTAGCTAAGAGTGTTGTAAGGATAATTGAAAAATATGATAATAAAATAAATATTGTTAGTGGTTTGGTTGAATCTGTTTCAAATTATAAGTGTAGAAAAGGAATGAATAATAAAAAATCTTATTATCCTGATGATATATTCTTAGTGCCTTCTGAAGACCCCAAATTTCTAGGAAGTCCAGTGATTGATGAGAATAATAAATTAGTAGGTTTGTATTTTTTATCTGATGATCAACCAGTGGCTATAAGTTTGAATCAAATGGTAGAATTATTATCAAAATATAGAGCTAGTGTCAACTGATTTGTTTTGGAAAAATTTATAAACATTATAGTCGTAGGTTTATTTATGAGGTGAAATTATGAAGATTCTTTTGAAGAAAAAGCCGCATAATCCAATTATTATTGAGGGTTTTCCTGGTTTTGGACTTGTTGGCACTATTGTTACTGAGTTTTTGATTGAGCATATGAACTGCGAGTTGATTGGTGAGTTTTTGTATGATGATTTGCCTGCAATGATTGCAATCCATAAGGGTAAGATTGTCAAGCCAATGGCGGTTCATTATTCTAAAAAGTACAATGTGATTATCTTGCAAACTATTTTGAATCCTAAAGGTAAGGAGTGGGATATAGCTGATGCTATTCTTGACATGGCTGATAAGGTTAATGCCAAAAAGATTTTGAGTGTTGAAGGAGTTGCTTCTCAGTCTTTGATGCCAAATAAAGACACAAAGCTATTTTATTATGGTGATGATTCCTTGAAAAAAGTTGGTTTGGAACCTATTGATGAAAGTATTATTGTAGGTGTAACTTCTAGTATTATGTTGAAAGCTGATAATCCTGTTTGTATTTTTGCAGAGACTCATTCTGCTCTACCAGACAGTAAGGCAGCTGCAAAGGTTATTGAAGTTTTGGACAAGTACCTTGGCTTAAAGGTTGATTACAAGCCTCTGTTGAAACAGGCAGAGGAATTTGAGAATAAGCTTAAGAACATGATACAGCAAACCTCTAAAACTACTGAGGAAAGCGATAAGAAGTATATGAGCTACTTGGGATAATTTTATTAGCCGATTAGACTTAAAGTTTATTAATCTCTTGTACTTTCTAGTTTTTTATGTCAACTAATCTTAAGAAAATTTGTCGTGGTTTTGATACTGGTCTGAGATTTGAGTTTAAAGATAAAGAGTATATTGTGCCTTCAACTGGTGAGATTGGCAGGTCTTTTCTTTGGCCTGGTCATTCATTGCTTTTTCTCATTAATCCTTTATATAATAGTTTTAAAAATGGTTTATCAGATTCTTCTTTGGTTGAAAAAATTCATTCTTTAAATGGAGGTTTGAACATTTTGAATATTGGTTGTGGTGGTTGTGCTGATATTCCTTTGTTTGAGTCTTTGCTTAATGAAACTCTTTCTAATAATTTTGATAATTATAGTTTCAAGGTTGTCAACGCTGATTTGAAAGTAGTTGTTGATGCTGTGAAATCTGGTGTTCATGATTATTTTTTTGAAGAATGGGATGATTATTCATATGTCAAGGGTGATATACAAAAAGATGTTAGGAGATATTGTATACATAATTTTTATGAAGGTGTTATTCATCCTGATGATTTTGATTCTGAAACTGAAGATGTTCTGCCGGTTGGGCAGTCTTACAAGATGGCTGAGCATGTAAGAAATAACTTGATACTGGTTGAATCAGATGTAATTGATATTGATTTTCCTGATGATACTTTCGATATCGTTATTGCTCATCAAGTTTTGCAGTATGTTAATGATAAACAAAGAGCTAAGGATGAACTTTTTAGAGTTACAAGAAATAATGGGTTCATATTTCCGAATGGTTTTGTGTATCAGAAGGTTGGTGATAAGCTTCAGAGAGTGTCTGGTCGAAGAAAAAGTTATTGGGATTCTGAAGGGGTTTTGCCTACAACTAGAATAAATAATAAGCAGCTACCTTTTGTATTGGAAACACAAATTCATGATGTAAATTATAATTATTTGTTTGTGGGTGAGAATTTTCCTGTGATTAAACCTATAGATTTTTTGTAGTTTTTATTAGTAATATTTAAAAATGAAATTGTTTTATTATTTTTTATGGATAAAAGAGTTGGTGCTGGTTTTGGTGTTTTAATTCTGAGAGATGGCAAAATACTTCTTGGTCATAGGCATGAGAATCCTGAAAAAGCTGATTCTGCATTGAGTGGTGAAGGTACTTGGACTATGCCTGGTGGAAAGATGGATTTTGGAGAGACTATAGAAGGAGGTGCTATGAGAGAAGTTATGGAAGAGACCAGTATAAAGCTAAATTCTTTGAAAGTTATTTGTCTTCATAATAATATGACTGAAAAAGCGCAGTTTTTGACTGTAGGTTTATTTTCGGATGACTTTGAAGGAGAACCAAAAGTTATGGAGCCTGATGAGATTACAGAATGGCAATGGTTTGATATTGATAAATTACCAACTCCGATGTATTTTCCAAGCGAAAAAATCTTGGTGAATTACAAGCTAGGAGTTTTTTATAAAAAATAAAAAATTAAAATTATTTTTTCTCTTGTTCTATGAATGTATCTCTGAATGATTTGTATGCTTCTGAAACCTTTTGTAAGTATCTGTTTTTTCCCAATCCTTCTTTGAAAAAATTAAGAACTTCTTCTTTTGTAATGTTTGGAGGTAGTCTTTCAGAGCAGATCATTTTAATTTCTCCCAGCAATCCCATGTCAGGAAAATATTGTTTGCTTATTGGTTCAAGGCTGTCTTGTTCTAATGTTCTGGTTGCAATTGGATTGTTGGAAGCTGTCAATGTATGACTTTCTGGGTCTTTAAGATAATATTCTAATGATACCTCATACACGTTTTGATCCCATACAGGTGTGTGCTTATTGATTGGTTTTGTTACTAAATATCCTTCAAAATAGATTGATATTTTTCTTTCTAATCCTGGAAAGAAATTTCCTTCTGCATTAAATTCTTTTTCGATGCTGTCATCTATTTTTATAGCGAATTCAAGATTGAAACAATAATTAACATTTGAATCACCTTTTTTTTGAAAACTTGTGAATTCTCTTTGTCTTAATTTTTCGTGTAGTGTGTTTTTGTGTGGTATTTGCATTTTTCTTTTCTCCTTTTTAATTTCCTATCTTTGGTAATAGATATCAATGATTGTAAGTGGATTTTCTCTAGAAATAAACCTCGTTGCTATATTGTCTGATGAAATGTATTTCCAAGGACCTTTATAATATTCATCTAATGAAGACAACATATTGATTCCCCCATATAGAGGACTGATTCTTAAATCAATTTCTAAATTCTCACTACACCTTTTTTCTATTTCCAAACATGCATGGAGTTTTGTTGTTGAAATAGTATTATTATTTTTAGTTCTTAGGATAAAATCTAAAGGTAATTCATTAATTATTTTTTCAACTGTTTTTCTCTCGTTTTCTAACATTGGTCCAAATGCAATCTTTAATTAGTTTAATTTCATTTTATTTTTCCTCCTTTTTTTGATAATTCTTTAATCTCTGCTTTGTAACTACTGTTTAATAGTAATATGTGTTGTTAACTATATAAACCTTTGCGGTGGTGTTTACCACCAAAATAGAAACATTTTTATGTGGTGCTATCTTAACAAAAGCATGTACGAAGAACTATTGCGAGAAATCGGTTTAAGTATTAATGAATCAAAAGTTTATGAAGCACTTCTAGAAATAGGGGAATCATCTGTTCAAACGATTTCTTTGAGATCAAAGGTTCATAGGAGGAATGTCTATGATTCTCTTGCAAAGCTTGGTGAGAAAGGTCTTGCGTTGGAAGTTTTTGTGAAAGGAGAAAAAAGATTCAAAGCCATGCATCCGAGTAGACTTCTTGAACTATTGAAAGAAAAAGAGGAACGGATAAGTAAAGCTCTTCCTGAGATGAAAGCAAAGTATGAGTCAATAGAAGAAAAAGAGGAAGCGTATTTCTATCGAGGCACAGAAGGTTTCAAGAACTACCTGCAAAGCATACTTGAAACAAAAGAGACGGTTTATTTCATAGGTGCAAAAGCATTCTGGTTGGATCCAAGATTAAAACATTATCTTACAAGGTTTGACAATGAAAGAAAGAGACTTTGTATACAATTCAAGCATTTATTTGACTATGAGATTAAAGAACAGAAACCTGAAATATTAAAGCTTGTTGGTAAGCCATATAAATTTCTTCCAAAAAAATACTCAAGTCAAACAGCAGTTGACATATTTGGGGATTACGTTGTGACGTTTGTTGGAGTACAACCAGGTTCATTATATGAAAATCCTGTACAATTTGTTCTTAAAAGCAGAAGATTGGCTGATGGTTATAAAAAATTCTTTCAGTTCATGTGGGATAACTGCAAAGAGGAATAATTAGAAAAACTCTTTCAATCCTTTTTGTGTGCGTTCTAGTTTATTCTCTTCTGCAAAAACTTCTTTTTCATCAACTTCATCAATTTGTAGCTCGCCGTATACTCCATCATAGCCTGGTTTGACTATTAGTTTTCCCATTCTATTATTTATGATTGCTTCTGCTATTTTTGGATGTATTTCTTCGTTTATTTTTTCTTCAGGAGCATCCAGTAAGACATTGTATTCTGAGCCGAATCTTTTCAGCAGCTTGTTATACTCTTTCCATACTATCTTTGCAGATAGTGTTTTGTTCATCATTGTTGAAAGTACTTCTGTTAATGGTAGTAGTTCGTAGAATGGTTTTGCATCTGGTCTTTGATATCCTTCTTCCCTGTCTGCTAGTTCTTCTACTCTATGAGCAACTCCTAGTGTTAGTTTTCTTTTGCATACTGGACATATGTTGTTGTTTTTCAGTGCTTCTTTTGGATTCATGATTATGTTGCAGTTTCTATGTCCATCGTAATGATATTTTCCGTATCCTGGATCTACTTCTATGGTTCCTGCCAATCCATCCCCCGCTCTTAGTGCTCTTAAGAGTTTTTGATAACTTAGTTCTTTCATTTCAAGTATTGTTGCTTCTCTCCCCATTCTCCACGGCCAAAAGCTATGTGCGTCTGAGAATGATACTATATTTATATTATCTAGTTGTTTTAGCCGCCAGTTCATTTTAGGATTGGATGATAACCCTGTTTCTATTGAGTGTATGTATTTTTCTTGGTCTTTGAAGCATTCATGTATTGAGTCAAATCCTGAGTTTGATCCGAATAAGCTGAACCATGGAGTCCATATGTGTGCGGGTATCACTTCTATATCGTATGATATTTTTCTCATCTCGTAAACAAAGTCGTGCGCTGGTATTTTGAATATTGGTCTGCCGTCGTAGTCAATTCTTCCGTTTTTTTGTAGGTATTCTGTTATTTGGTTGACAATCTCAAAGTTTGGAGCCATAACTATTAGGTGTACTCTGTGACCTTTGCCTGCTTGAGTGTATATGAGTGAGATTTCTGTTTGCAGCACAAACGGGAATCCTGTTGTTGTTTTGAGTATTCCTGTGCCATCTTCCACTAGATGATTTTTCAACTCTTTTATCCATTCTGGATGTGTGAAATCTCCTGTTCCTAATACATTCACTCCTTTTATCCTAGCCCATTTATCTAATGAATTTATATCTATCTGGCTTGAACAAGCTCTGCTGTATTTAGAATGTATGTGGAGATCTGCTATGTATCTCATATTTTAAGTTAATTTTTTTAAATTTAAAAATGTATTGTAAATAATAATCTATATAAACCTAGCTTGTTATTTTTGTTTTATGAGAGAGATTGAAGTTAAGATTCTTGAAGTTAATAGAGCTGAGCTCGAGAAGAAGTTGTTTTCTTTAGGCGCTAAGAAGACTTTTGAAGGTTTGATTCATGGATTCTACTTTGATGATGATGTTAAATCTGTTAGAAAAGCTAAGAACACTTTAAGATTGAGAACTGAAGGTGATAAGGTTATGCTTGCTTTCAAGAAATATGTTAAAAAAGACGAAGTTAAGGTTAGGGATGAATTTCAGGTTGAGGTGTCTAATTTTGAGAGTATGAAACTTATTCTTGAAATGTTAGGATTTCATGCTTTTAAGGAGTTTAAGAAGAAGAGAGTTAGTTATGCTATTGGCTCAGTTAATTTCGAATTTGACGTTCTTCAAAATTATGATGTTCCTGAATTCTTGGAAATTGAGGCTGAGGATTCTGAGACTGTTTTCAGATATGCTGAGTTATTAGGTTTTTCTAAAAGTGATTGTAAGTGTTGGGATGGTAAGGATTTAATCAGACATTATGGTTTTGATTAGTTTTTTTTGCTTTTTTTCCGAAATATTTATATACTAGTTATTAATATATATTCATAATGATGTATGTATGGAGGTAACAAAAATTAAATTTTTGGACCTCAAAAAATCAATATAACTTTTTGGAGGTGAAAAAAATGCCCGCACAAAATAAAACAGGACCAGAAGGAAAAGGACCTATGACAGGAAGAGGACTAGGACCTTGCAACACAGGACAAGGAACTAGAAGAATATATGGAAGAGGATTTGGAAGAGGACTTGGACTAGGAAGAAGAAATATGCAAACACCAAGCAACCAAGTCGAACTAACAAAAGAAGAAGAAGAGAAAAAAATCCTTGAAGAAGAAAAACAAGAAGTAGAAAAAGAACTTGAAGAAATAAATAAGCGAATACAAGAAATTCAATGA
>JAHJDK010000012.1 GCA_018812505.1 Nanobdellota archaeon
AACTCTATTATGGGTACTGGGATTTTCTTTTTGCCAGCTCTTGGAGCTAAGATTGCAGGTCCTATGTCTATAATTTCTTGGTTAATACTATCAATTATATCAATCTATATTGCTATGTGTTTTGGAGAGTTAGCGAGCATGTTTCCAAAGTCAGGTGGTGTTTATGAGTTCTGCAAACAAGCATATGGAAGTTTTCCTTCGTTCATTATTGGGTGGATGACTTTGATTGCAGGTAACATCACTATTGCTATGTTAATCGTTGGTGCTATTAAATATTTGAATCCTACACTTCCAGAAGTTTTTAAGATAGCAATTAGTTTATTGTTTATTGTTGGATTTAACTTCATGGCTTATAAGGGTATGAAAACTAGTGCTGTTATGTTGACTGTTTTTGCTGTTATAACTTTGTCATCAGTTCTAGGGCTTGCTTTTTCTGGAGTTGTATCAATGGATTTCAACAATTTTGTTCCTTTCTTCACACACCCTTTCTCTGCAGTTTTTATTGCTATTTTCTTCATTGCTGAAACGTTTTTTGGGTGGGAAACTGCTACTTTCTTATCAGAGGAGACTAAGAATCCTAGAAAAGTCATACCTAAAGCGTTAGTTGTTGGAACTATTATAATAGCAATTATCTGTATGTTATTTGTCATAACCTCTTTAGGAACAATTCATTGGCAAACATTTGCACTTTCAGAAACCCCACTAACTGATCTTTCAGTCATTCATTATGGAGAAGTTGGTAGGAACGTATTTACTATTTTAGTTTATCTTTCAATAATAGGAAGCGTTGCAGGCTGGATTGTTTCTGCCCCTAGGTTGATATTAGCCCTTGCAAAGGATAAACTTTTCATAACTCAGTGTGCAAAAATTCACCCAAAGAACAACACCCCTCATGTGGCTATAATGTTTCAAACGATACTTACGAGCATATTAGTAATAGTAGGCTCTGGCTCTTATGAAACTCTTTTAGAGTTATTGTTGCCACTTGTTTTGATTATTTATTCTGCAACCATGTTGAGTTTGGTTGTTTTAAGATTTAAGATGCCTGATGTGGAAAGGCCTTACAAGGTTAAATTTGGAAAGATTGGTCCTATAATACTAATTCTTATAATGCTGGGATTAATTACTTTTTGGGGTTTGCATTCAGAAGGGGCAGTTAATATAATAAAGATAGGCTTATCATTCATCATTTTCGGAATTCCAATATATTTTTTACTGCTTTTCTATTATGATACTGATGCAATTATTAAGATTAACAATTCATTTGCTTATCTAAACTTGTTTTTTGAGAGAATTCTACTTCCTAAGAGTATTAGAAAAGAAATTTTGTCAAAGTTTGAGAATATTAAGAACAAGCACGTTTTGGATTATGGGTCAGGAGTTGGTACTTTGACAATGCATTTAGCTGAAGCTGTAGGCCCTAATGGAAAAGTTTACGCTACTGATTTGAGTGATAGAAATCTTAAAATCTTAAAAAAAAGAATTAAAAAACGCGGTTACGATCATGTCAAAATCATTCATGATGAGCATCATATCAGCAGGATTCATCCTGATATAGATTATGTTGATTTGATTTTTTCTGTCGGTATGATGGGTTATATGCAGAACATAAAAAAAGTGTTGTCTGATATGAAAGATATACTGCCTGAGAATGGTCGTATCTTCTTGGCTGAATACGTTGATTTCTTCTGGATTCTCCCAAATGTTGAGTGGCTTTCTTCAAATGATAAGATTGAAAAGTTATTCAGAGAAGCTGGCTTTGCTGTGAGGGTTGTTAGGAAGAAAGCTTTGTTCTGGAATTATGTATTTGTTTATGGTATTAAGTCGGAGCATGACGTGCCTTTCATCTAAGTATTACTAAACAAATCAAAAACCAAAAAATAGGTGATATTATACCAAAAAATAGGTAAATTTATATATTTGAACTATTTTTACACACTAATGCTTACAAAAAAACAAATAGAAATATTAAGTGTTTTTCAAGGTAATTTGTTTGCAGAGTACACTTTTAAGCAGTTCAAAGAGAAAAGCAAACAAAAATCGAACAACATAATTCATCTCGCTTTAGAAGAGTTCAAAAAACAATGTATAATAAATTCTAAAAAAACAGGTAATGTAAATACCTATATGATAAACCTAGAAAACAGTTTAACTCTGGCTTATCTTAACATTATCAATACCAAAAAAAACTGTGAAGCAATAATTCCTCACAACATAATAAAAGAAATTAAAAAAAAAATCAATAAAAAAACTGTTTTTTTCATTTTGACAGTATTCGGGAGCTTCGCAAAAGGTAAACCAACAGAAAAATCAGATCTTGACATAGCAGTTATTGTCGATTCAGATACGACTAGGAAAGAAATAATCCCTATAATTGAAACAATTAAAAGACGAGAAATACAAAACATAGACTATCACATCATAACACAAGATGAATTTAAAGAAATGCTTAATGTAGATTATGAAAATCTTGGAAAACAAATATACAAAAGCAACATTATATATTATGGTTTCATACAATATGTCAACCTTATCAAGAGTATAAAAAATGAATGATGAAGCAGAATTATACCTATTGAGAGCAGAGAATGAGCTTATAGCGGCCCAGATGCTTTTTGAAGTATCTCAAAATACAAATATTCAAAAAACCCAATTCAAACTTGAGAAAGAGTTTACATTTTACAGTTCAGTAATAAGCCATTCATATTATTGCATATTTTACTGTGCAAAAGCCATACTCTTGAGCGAAGGGATAAAAACGGATGCTCCTGAAGTACATAAAAAAACAATTGAAGCATTCGAAACATATCTTGTGAATACAGGAAAACTAGATTTGGAATTGCTCAAAATCTACAAGAAGATAATTGTCCGAGCTGAAGAACTACTAGGAATTTTCTCAATAGAAAAAAGAAAAAGGGGAGAGTTTACATATAAAAAACTTCCACAAGCAAATAAAGAACCTGCAAATGAATCATTTCAAAACTCATCCTCATTTTTTAAAAACATCAACAAAATACTTAGAGAATAAAATTTTAAAGTTTTTCTAGATAGCTTAGAAGTTTAAAGTATTGTTTTGCACATTCTTTGCAGTAAGTGTTTTCTGGCAGTCCTCTCATGCAGAGCTCTGCTTTTTTGTTGCAGACTACACAACTCTTTTGCATTAACTTCTTTTCTTCTTTCTTGACTTCTCGTTTAATTGACATGAATATTAAAGTTAAGAATAACTTTTAAGATTGTTATATTTAAAAAATTTTTGTTTTTTTTAGACGTTGTGCTGAGACGTAAAGAAAAGTTTTTAATTTTAGCTTATGACAATGATATGATTATTAGCAGTAATAAGCATACAATAACTGCACCTGCGATTGCTCCAAGCAAAATATAGGTGGATGTGTTTCTTTTAGATTTACTCATTTCTTGTTTAGAAAACATAGGTTTTCCAATTTGTTTATCAATGGTTAATTTGTTTTCTGGCTGCTCTTTGTTTCCTTTGTTTCTATTGTATTTTAGTATTATCGAGCTCACAATCAAAGCTAGTGCTAATATCAAAAAAGATTTTGCTAGTCCACTATAATCTTTTGTTACTATTGTTGGCGAGACAGTTCTTTCTATAACAGACATTTTATGACATGAGAAATCTGCTCCACAATAAAAATCGTTTTCACACTCATTGTCGTTGTTGCATTCCCTTTGTCCTAGTTTAACTAGCCAAGCAATGAAAGCTATTATTATGATTATAATAACAACTGCTGTAAGTCCGCCATCACCTTTTTTTCCGAACATTTTAGTTTAGAGAATCTCATCACAAATATAAATCTTTTGGTACTTCACCACTTTAAAGTAGTTTTAACATTTTTCTTGGTTTTTAGAAAATGAAATAAGTTATTGGATGTTTAATTGTATTTTCTAAGTTGTAAAAGACTGATAAGAAATCTAATT
>JAHJDK010000223.1 GCA_018812505.1 Nanobdellota archaeon
AAAATGAACTCAAAACAATTAGAAAGAATTTCAAAAGAAAGACAATTAGTTGCCGAGCTATATCTTGAAGTGGAGAAATTAATCAAGTCATGTGTTGATTTGATAGGAAACGAAAGGAATTTTGAAGGAGACTTATTAAGATACTTAACATTAGAAGAACTTAAATCATTCTTGATTGAGCAAAAAATCTCAAAAATTAAATTAAATAAATTAAAGCGAAGAAGAGATGGCTACTTTTACTTATTTTTTGAGAATAAAGAACAAATATTTACTGATAAGAACATTATCGAAGAAGTAAATAATAAATTTTTTAAAATAAAGTTTAAAAACAATGTATTAAAAGGAGTTGCTTCTTATCATGGTTTAGTAAAAGGTTTTGTTAAAGTTGTATTCAAAGAAAATGATTTAAGTAAAATTGAGAAAAACGATGTTTTAGTTATGTCTATGACATTCACAAATTCTGTTAAAGTTTTAACTAAAGTAGCAGCCATCATCACTGATGAAGGAGGGATTTTATCTCATGCAGCAATTATAAGCAGGGAGATAAAAAAACCATGCATCATAGGCACGAAGATAGCGACACAAGTCTTAAAAGACGGTGACTTTGTTGAAGTTGATGCTAATAAAGGAATAATTAAGATTATTAAGAGAAAATAATTTGAATTAATAATCTTATTTTATAATGACTAAAAAAGTGTGTTATTTTATATTCTTTCTATTATAGGTCCTTCTGGCATGTCTCTGATGGAGTATCCTTTCTCTTTTATTTCGTCTCTGAGTTTGTCTGCTTCTCCCCAATTCTTGTTTTTTCTGGCTTCTTCTCTTTTTTCTAGTAGCTGTTGTATTTCTGTAGATACTTTTATTTTTTCTTTTTCAAAGCGTTCCATTCCTAAGCCTAAAACCTTATCAAAGTCATACAGCAAATTTAGTTTTTCATCATTACCTAGTTCTCTGTCTTTCACCACTTCCCACATCGCAGCTAGTGCTAGTGGGGTGTTTAAATCATTATTTACTTGTTCCAAGAATTTTTCTTTATAGTTTTCTTCCAGCTTTTTGTTTGAAAAACTGCATTTGTTCTCTTTAAAATTTATGATGTTTTCTTTTAATCTTTTCAAACTGCTTTCTGCTCCTTCTAATGCTTCAAAGCTGAATGTTAGTTGTGATTTGTAATGGGCTCCTAAACAGAAGTATCTGTATGCTATTGGTTCGAATCCTTTTTCTTTTAGCACTTCTAATGTTAAAAAGTCACCTGTTGACTTCGCCATTTTCCCTTCTTTCATAATTAAGAAATCGTTGTGCAACCAGTAATTAACCCATTTTTTGCCGGTAGCAGCTTCTGTTTGTGCTATCTCGTTGGTGTGATGAACTGGTATATGGTCTATGCCTCCGCAATGTATGTCAAATTGTTCTCCTAGATGTTTCACACTCATAGCACTGCACTCAATGTGCCAACCAGGAAATCCCATTCCCCAAGGGCTATCCCATTGCATTATATCATTTGAGTGTTTTCCAACTCCTTTAAACCAAAGCGAGAAATCTAATGGTTTATGCTTTTCAGGATCAGGCTCTATCCTTGCTCCAGCTTCTAATTGTTCAATGTTGAGTTTTGCAAGTTTTCCATAATTTTTAAACTTACTTATGTCATAGTAAATTGCAGTTTTTGTATCATAACCATAACCATTTTTTATTATTCTCTCAACCAGCTGTATCATTTCTGGGATGTGTTCTGTTGCTTTGCACCAAATGTTTGGTTCTTTGATGTTCAGGTCTTTAAAGTTCTTTTTGAATGCCAGGGTATATTTCTCAGCCAGTTTAAGCATTGATTCTTTTGAAAAATCTAGTCCTTCTCTCTTGATGGCTTTCACCATCTTATCTTCTCCTTCATCAGCGTCGCTGGTAAGATGACCTACATCTGTGATGTTGATTACATGCTTAACTTTATAATTGTTGTACTCTAAAACTCTCCTGAGAATGTCCTCAAAAACATATGCTCTTAAATTTCCAATATGAGCATAGTTGTAAACAGTTGGTCCACAGCAGTACATGTCAACAAAACCTTGCTTTATAGGTTTAAATTCTTCTTTCTTTCTCGTTAGCGTATTTGAGAATTTTAATACCATAATACCTTTGTTTTCAATTGTTGTTTTTATATTTTTACTTTTGATTCGTAATCTTTATAAAGTTTGATGCTTGTTTTCAATGTATGAAAAAGAAGGTGTCGAATTATTTCTTGATTTCATTGTTAATAATTTTCTTATATTTAACAGTTATAACTATTTTGCCTGTTTTGAAAAGCGTGTTGTTATCATTCATTTTAGCGTTTATTTTTTATCCTGTTTATAAAAATTTGAAGAAGAAGATAAAATCTGATAATTGGTGTGCTTCTATAATGATTTTTTTAGTTCTTTTAATAATAATCATACCAGGATTCTTTATAGTTAATGCTTTGGCAGCCCAAACAATATCTGCTTATTCATACGTGGTTTCAATGGATTTGGGAATTATTGATAATTTGATTCCAGAATTTTTGAAAGATAAAATTTCTTTTGATGTTTATGTGGATGAAATATTGCTTAAGATTAAAGACTTGGTGATTAACTATACGCCTGAATTTATAGGCTCGGTTGCAGAAACCACTCTTGGCTTGTTTGTGATGTTCTTTGTGATGTTCTATGCCTTTAGAGATGGAAAGGAATTACTTTTAAAATTAAAAAACTCTTTGCCTTTAAAAAAAAAGTACATTAATAAATTGTTTAATGACACTGAGAAAATAACTGCTGCGGTTTTATATGGTTATGTGTTGACTGCAGTCATTCAAGGTTCACTGGGTGGATTAACCTTTTTCTTTTTAGGAATTTCAAACTCTGTTTTTTGGGGTTTTGTAATGATAATATTATCACTTATTCCCTTCCTTGGAACGCCGATAGTTTGGCTTCCGGCAGCAATCATTGAATTATTAAACGTAAGATACTTCAATGGCTTGTTTCTGTTAATATTTGGTTTCATAGTTTTATTAAACATTGATAATTTCTTAAGACCAAAGCTTATAGGTAAGAGATCAAAGGTTCATCCTGCAGTTATACTTGTAGGTGTTATTGGTGGTTTGGCAGTTTTTGGATTTTTGGGGATAATAATAGGCCCTATGGTTTTGACTTTGTTTGGAGTGCTGATAAAGTTTTTTATGCTAGAATTCAATTAGAAATTTTTTCTTTCATCAAATTTTTTTAAATATCTTTTCAATACATTCATAACTTCTTTTTTTTCTTCTGTTGAAAGTTCTGTTCTTGAAAGCATTTCATCCCAGTTAGCTTCTTCTAGAGGATTCTTGCTGCTAAATTTGCTGATAAAGTTTCTATTTGCTTTTTTTACCTCTTTCTCAACATCTAATCCTTTCTTTGTGTTGAAAATACTTGTTGCAGGAAGTTTTGTAATTGCATTTGCGCCTGCATTTAACAGTAAGCTTAATTCTGGTATCCTGTAATGTGCGCTTCCGACTATTATTTCTATTGATGGATTTGCAATTCTGGTTTTTGCAACCCACCAAGCAACATCTAAAGGGTCAGGTCCTTTTGTGAATCTAGTGCCTTGAACTGGTCTTAAAGCATAGATAGTTATTCTTTCAATACAATTTCTTTTTATGAAATTATCTAAAAGTTTGAAATCATCTTTTTGTTCACCAAGACCAATTACTATAGTCATTCCTTGCTTAAAACCCATAGTAACAGATATATTAATCATGTCTTCAAAAGGTTTTATTGGTTTATCAGGGCAAACCTCTTTGTGGAGTTCAGGATTCAATGTTTCGATACTGCTTATAATTCCTTTGACATACGGTTGAAATTCTTCCAGTAGATTAGAACCTATTTCTCCAAGATTAACCCATATTTTTTCATCAAGCACTTGAGAAACCAGTTTAATAATTCTCACTAATTCTTTATTGTTTGTGATTCCATAGCCGCCTGTTAAAAATTCTATTCTCCAGCCAAATGCTTTTATCATCATGGCTTCTGCTAAAATGCTTGCTATACTCCTTCTGGCTTTCTCAGGGTGTTTTATATTATGTTTTTGGACTGATCGAAAGCAAAAAGTGCATGTTCCTCTTTCACAGTACCAGGACAAGAATATGCATCTCCCAAACCAAGTATCCTTGTTAAAATTATCGTCATAAATATTTCTTGCTTTCTCAATTAATTCTTTAAGCTCGGCAGATGGTTTAGGAGTTTTTGTTATTTGGTTATCCATTAGTTTTTAGAAATATTATTCTTTTAAAAAATTATGTCTTTGTTAAAAGTTTATTCATAACTTGTTTATTTTTTCAGCTAATTCAACAAAAGTTGCTGCGCTCCATGCTTGAGCCACGCATCCTTCTGATTTTTGTTTTGAAGCAGAACTAAGTTCAGCAGAGTGTCCTATACATCCTGAGAATAACATCTCATTCTGACTGGCGTGAAATATTGAGTCTATGAAATGATGATATTTTTTCCTATCAAGGTCTGCCATGCAGATTGCTGCTAAGTTATTAATCCAGTACCAGCTATCTCCTCTGTGATAGCTTAAGTTGTTATGTCCTGTGTATTCAGGTTGAATAATTTATCTTTTTTATCTATGGAGCTTAATCCACCCCATTCAAGCCATAAAGCTCTTAATGCTTTGTTGAACACAATCTTCCATTCATGTTTCCATAATAACTCAGGATAAGTATAGTAAGCTATGAATATGTTTGGTCTAATAGTGCTATCTCCTAATCGATCCATAAGGTTTCCTTGTTGAAAAAAGGTTTGTTTGATTTTTTTTGAAAAGATTTTTTCTAGACTACCATAGCCATAATAGGTAAGATTAAGATGTTCACATAATACTTTCATGAGTTTGAAGAAGGACATAAACAATGTTTGTATCTCAATACAAGCTCCTTTTCTTCCGTCTTCGCCTTCAACGAGTGTGTCCATCCATGTTTCTTTTGAGTCATTATATATTATGTGGTCTTCCATATATCTAACCATGTGTTCTTCAATGCAGAAGTGTAATTTGTGTTTTATCTTTCTTAGTTCTTCTTTTGAGAAATAGCTTTTCAAGCATTCTTTTTCTTCTAGTATTAGCATGAAATCATATAATCTTTTGAAAAGCCAGCCAATGGAATCTGCGCTGCTTAGGTTTGAATTTGGTAATCTGTTAGGAATTCTGCCTGTCTCATCTATTGCTTCCAGATATTTCATAAGTTTTTTCTTTACAAAATCAAACTTTTCTTCTATCATAAATGATTTTATTGATATTAGTTCATCTCTAGCCCAGAATTGATGAAACCATGGAAGTCCGGCAAACACTCCTTCTATCTTGTTTTCGCCTTTACCAATTATTGTTCTTAAACTGTCTAATGAGTTGATTGCTGCATTTACAGACAAGTCCTTTCTTCTGCAGATACTTTTAGTTTTAAGTTGCATTGCTTCTTTGAGAATCTTCCTGTTCATGTAGGTCATCTCTGATTTTTTGATTGCTTCCTTCTCAGTGTCGCCAAATGAAATAAATAGTTCTATACTACCATGGCATTTTATCTTTAATGCTTTGTAAATGTAGAATTCACTTTTTGTATTTCTTAACTTGTCATAATGGTATTCTTTTTTATCCCACTGTTTTATAAATTCATAATCTTTAAGACCTTTTATTGCTAGAAACTTTTGATGTTTCTTGAAATGTATTATTATGATGCTATTCTTCTTATCTATGGAATAATATCTGTTGTTATCATTGAAGTTGAACATCTCTCTGAAATCAACATCTAGATTTATGTTTCCAACATAGTGTTTTACTCCGTAAATTAATCCGTCTGCTGTTAGAAAAAAGCTTTCTTCTGTGTTGTCATATTTTCTTATAACTTTGTAAAAATGATTTTCAATTTCAGTGATTTCTTTGTCAAGATAAATATTTTCTACAGATTTATACATATTCCAATTATTATCAAGACAGAATAATCCTTGCATGTGGGTTATGTTCTGACTACTACCTAGAGATAGAAATCCACCAGTTCTATCTGTAATGAGAAAATATCCCTCACTCTCTTTTTTTTGAGCTTGATGACCAAGCTTATGTACTATCCTCATCCTTTTCATAAATTATTTGTGAGTCTTCACCAACGTTTAATCGCTTATACACACCTTTGACTTTTGCATAAGGAGCTATTAATGATTTTTTTAATTGAACATCTTCTATAATTGATTCTTCTCCAATAATACTGTTTTTGATAATAGAGTTTTTAATCTTTGCGTTTTTTGCAATAGAAACAAATGGTCCGATTATTGAGTTTTCAACTTTAGCTCCTTTCTCTACAAATACTGGTTTGACAATCAAGCTTCCTTTTATTCCAGAAAATTTTTGTTGTTTTCTATTGTTTAACAAGTATCTGTTAGTGGCTAGTAATGTTTCTGGTTTGCCACAATCTTCCCACACTCCAACTTTTTCAGCAACGAATTTAAAACCATTATTAATCATTATATTAAAAGCATCAACCAAATAAAATTCTCCTTTGGTTTGGATGCCTTGCTCAATCAAGTGATTTATAGACTTGAATAATTCTGTATAATCTTTGATGTAGTATAAACCAATATTTGCAAGGTTGGAAGGTGGATTCTTAGGTTTTTCAACTATTTTTTCAATGTAACCTTTTTTGTTTGGAAAAACAATTCCAAATCTTTCAGGGTCATCATGTTCCTTGACATAAATAACTCCATCAGCTTTTGTTTTTTTAATCTTGTTAAGGTTCTGATCACTTAAGGTGTCAACAAACCATATTAACACATCTTGATTTATGTTTGATTCTGCAAGTTTGATGGCGTGTGCTTGTCCTTTAAGTTCTTCTTGAACTATAAATCTTGTTTTGAAATTATAATTTTTTTTAACATAATCTTCTATTTGACTTCCTAAGTAGCCAACTATAAATATGATTTCATCAACTTTTATTTTTTTTAACTCGTCAAGAATGTAACCTAGAACAGGTTTTCCAGCAACATAGAATAGTGGTTTAGCTCGAGTGTGAGTATGAGGTCTTAGCCTCGTTCCTTTTCCGGCAGTTGGAATTATTACTTGCACATAATCACCTGGAAGACGAGAAACATTAATCGTTTATAAACGTTATGAATTAATTATTGTTTCTATCTTGTTTTTGATACCTTTTTAAAAAGCTACCAGCGACCAATAATGGAAACGCTATACTGGCTTCACATTTTATTTTAACACTAGGCGCATTTATTTTTATTTTTGCCCAAGTCTTTGCTTCCTCTTGATTTCCGCCTGAATCAGAAGCGTCATATTCTTGTGCAGTAGTTATGTAAACAGCGTAATCTAGTCCTTCTTTGAAGATGTTGGCATTTAAGACGTAATGTTTTGAGATTCC
The DNA here is from genome assembly GCA_018812505.1 of Nanobdellota archaeon. Classification (GTDB taxonomy): domain Archaea; phylum Nanobdellota; class Nanobdellia; order Woesearchaeales. Next base: position 7,385 of record JAHJDK010000223.1, read on the forward strand.
TCCTCCTAGTACTATTGCGCCTGTTTTTTCTGTGTTTAAACAGATATCAGTTATTTTTTTGTTATCTCCTACTGCATCTATGTAGAAGTCTGCTCTTTTTTGTTTTTGAAACACAAATAAGTCACCTATAGAACCATCAGTTATTCCAGGACAGAAAACAGGTATATCATTCTTTGCAGCCCAATAAAGGTATGATTCCTCGTTATTTGCTTGAAAGCCGAGTTCTCTTATAAATTCTGATGGTGTAAATGGTTTTCCTCTTATTTTTTGTTGTTTGTAAATTCTATCGAAGAAAGGGTTCATAAACCTTTCAAAATATAAGTAACGGTCATAAGGTGCTAATATATTGCCAATTCTCCCAACTCCGTTTTCAAAAAGAACTTTTCCAGGTATCTCAAATCCTCCGAGCACAAATGGTTTTAAGGTTTTTATGATGTCTTCCTCGATGCCTCCAGCAGATACTGATATTGCATGTATCATCTTGTGTTTTACAAGGAAAGTGATTATTTCCCTTAAACCACTGGATATTATGTTAGAGGTCATTGTTAGGAAGATGTATGCTTTCTCGTCAATCATTTTCCTGGTTATCTCGATTCCTTGGTATAAGTTTGTTGCTTGAATACCTGTAGTTGAGAATGATTCTAAAAATGAATCAAATTCAAATTCTTTTTCAAAATCATAACCTTTAACAGGTGTATGATTATCTAGTGTTACGCATTTCCTCATAAATTTGTGATTCTTCTCATAATTAGTTTTTTTCATATTTATCACCTAAGAAATATTATTGTTTTAACTACCAGAAATTCTTACAGAATCAAATAATTGGTGGTGGTTCATGATTGATAGAGTTGATTGAGTATTTTTAAAGGTTTAGATTGAACAATTTATTTCTTCTTCACGACAAATATTGCATGGTCTTTTTCGAATGGTTCTAATTCTCTATAATCAACTATTGTTATATATTTTTCAAGTTCGGATCTTACTTGTTGATATATATCTCTTGGTTTTTTTGTTACATCTATGCTTCTGGCTTTTATCGCTAATAATCCAAAACCTTCCTTTTTCAGGTATGCATCACAATTTCTAAGAAATATTTGGACTTGGTTTTTCTGAGCAATGTCTTGATAGACAATATCAACTTCTGTTAATAATTCCTTGTAGATTTCAGGATGATTTGCATCTGCAAGTATTGGCACCATGTTCTTTTTTGCTTCACAAATAGTCACTAAATCTCTTGCTACTTCAGGAGAAAACTCAACACAAAACATGAATCCGTTGTTACTGATAATGTCTGAGATAAATGATGGTGTATAACCATGAGATGCTCCTAAGTAAAGAACTATTGATCCTTCTTTCAATCCGATTTGTGACAATCCTTTCATTAATCCAGCAGCTAATTTGCTTCTTTTAGGATCCCATTCCCTGAAGAAAATATTATTGTTGACAAAGGTTTTTTCATCAAAAAAAGTTTTCTTGTCAACGCTTTTCGTGTATAAGCTATTTTTTTCAATGAATATATTTGGGAATTTGTTGTTGAGAAGTTTCATCTGAGCTTCTCCTCTAGTTCTTTGTTTAATCTGTCGCCTATGAATTTTCCTTTGAAGTAATCTGTTTTTACAGCCATGGATATTTTGTCTGCTACTGATCTTGCTGCTCTCCCTCTAACATTTTTTTTAGCAGAACTAACAAGTGTGTGTTGTAGTATAGTTCCATGTTTTGGAGGTCTGGCACCTGTTTTTAAGTGTCTGAACAATGCTTTCTCAGCACCTAACAGTTGAACAGTTGAAGAGGGCATCATTGCTAATCTTTTTAATGAACCTGCTTCTTCAATGAGTTTTGCTCCTAAGAGTGCGCCTGTTACTGAGAATAAGTTTTTGCAGTAAGAACTCATGATTGTTTCAAGATATTTTTTTAACTCATCTCTTAATGAATATATTGACTTGATTTGTAGTGCTAATTCTTTTACTGGTTTTAGTTCTCTTTTATCAAGGTCTTTACCCATTGATTCTTTGATTTTGAGTTCTTGAAATAGCTCTTTTCGATCCTTACTGATGACTAGTTTTACGAATGTTTCGTTATCAGCAATTCTTTTTGAGAGTTCAGGCAAACATAAAGCGTACCAGTCTCTAAGTCTTTTGGTTAAGGTATTAGCTGTTTTTGTAAGTTCATCAATATTGTTTATAGCATTTATTATGTAATTATCTTCGGATATTGATTCCCTAATATCTTTTTTGGCTGAAATGATACTTTTATTTCTGATGCTTTCAAAGTCGACCATTACTATTGGGAGAATAGATACATATATAAAGCTTTATAGATAAATATTCTTGTTATGTCGGAAGAAAAGGTATCTGCTAAGCAGAGATTTAAGCTTAAGCAATTTATTAAGGAATTGGAAGATTTTAAGGGTAGACACACTGAATTAATTAGTGTTTACGTTCCAGAAGGTTACGATTTGAATAAGATTGTTAATCATTTATTTCAGGAACAAGGTACTGCTTCTAATATTAAGGGTAAGGCAACTCGTGATAATGTTATAACAGGTCTTGAAAAGATGATGCAACATTTGAAGTTGTTTCCTAGAACTCCTGCTAATGGTTTAGCTATTTTTGCAGGTAATGTTGCTGAGAGGGAAGGTCAGCAAGACTTTCAGGTTTGGAGTGTTGAACCTCCTGTTCCTTTGAAACAGAGACTTTATCGTTGTGATAAAGAGTTTGTTTTGGAGCCTTTGAGAGAGCAGGTTTCTGAGAAGAGCATTTATGGTTTGGTTGTTATGGATAAGAGAGAAGGTAATGTGGCTATTCTTAGAGGAAAAGTTATAATTCCTTTGAACAAGGCAAAATCGGCTGTTCCTGGAAAAACTCGTGCAGGAGGACAATCAGCTCAACGTTTTGAAAGACTAAGAGAGGGTGCTGCAAAGGATTTCTATAAGAAGATTGCTGAGCTTATGAAATCAGAGTTTTTGGGAAATAATGATTTAAAAGGGATAATTGTTGGCGGTCCTGGTCATACAAAAAATGAGTTTGTCGAGGGTAATTATATAACTGATCAGGTTAAGAGGAAAATAATCGCTTTGAAAGATCTTTCTTATACTGGGGAGTTTGGGTTGCAGGAGTTGCTTGACAAATCTGATGATATACTTGCAGAGGAAGAAGTTATTGAGGAAAAGAAGGTCATGCAGAAATTCTTTAATTTACTGGCTAAGAGTCAAGGGATGGTTAATTATGGAAAAGATCATGTGATGGCTGATTTGAAGATGGGTTTTGTTGAGACAGTGTTGTTGTCGGAAGTTTTGGAAGATAGTGTTATTGAAGAATTTGAAAAAGAAGCTGAG
>JAHJDK010000224.1 GCA_018812505.1 Nanobdellota archaeon
AATACGAAAATTTAAAATCCGAATGTAAAAAAATCAATGTGCTGGGATCTTCCTACGGAGGCACAATCGCCCTAAGACTCGCGGAAGAAAAAGCTGATGACCCCCAACTAGGTCATCTGTTTATTGTGAATGGATTTTTAGGAACAAGTGTTCCATTTGGTTTAGATGCAGAAGGGTTTGATGCTTTACTTTCTCCTGAAAGTCCAACGCAGTTTTATGCTTATTTTAGTGAGGTTCCTTTTACAGATGCAACTAGTCCAGCAACATCTCATTATAAGGTTTATTATCATATTTATGCTGGAAATGATTTCGGAGCAAGCTATCTGGTTTATTTGAGAAATCCTCCTTCATCAACTTATTATGCATCAATTCCAACTGTTAATGTAAAAACAGGTTATGCAACTGTTGGACAGAGTGCTGATGAATCAATTGATTTTACAGCTCCATCTGGTTATAAGGAATTGTGTGTAAGAATAAATAATGAAGAGCATTGTGGTTTTGGAACTGTTTCAAGTGATTTTTTAGTTAATTATGCAAGTGAAAAATATACAGAAGATCAGGCGACTAAGACTGATATTACAACTGAAGAAGAATGTGTTTCAACAAGTTCTTCTGCATGGGGTCTTGTTTCACCTAATCTACAATCAGGTGTTGAAACAGCAGTTGGTGGAAAGGATATAAATTTAGCTGGAATAACAAGGGTTTGTGCTAGTTCAAATCCTTCTATTGGTATAGCTAGTGAAAAGAATACAGTTGTTTGCACAAGTGATAATGATTGTGGAAGTGGATATATTTGTAATAAAGCGAATCAGAGTAGTATTGGAAATTGTGTTGATAATAAAGGGAATATTCAGCAGTCAGCTGGAAGATGGGTGGATGTTGGATATTGTGGGTACTCAAGTATTAGGTGTTGGCTTGATTCTTCAACACTTGAAGATAGATTTAAAGCAATTAATGCAGTTAATCAAGAGCTTTATGGAAAAAATATGACTGTAACTGAAGCAATAAAATATGGTGAGTTATTTGATGATGTTAAAGAAAATTATGAACAGGCAAGGGCTAAGTTAAGTGAGCAGTATAATAGGATTTTGAAACTTACACCTAGTCAGTTATTAGGTGGTGATACGAATTCAGAAATTTCTAGTATTTTTGTTAAATTAGATGAGGTTATTGGTGTTTATGTAAGTGGAGAAGGAACTTCAAATAATAAAGCTGAAGCACTTGGATTAAAAGCAACTGTTTATAGAATGATTGTTGAGCAGAAGATAAAAAATTTAGTTGATGTTTCAGCAACAGGAACAACTGATGTTGAGGATTATGTGAGTATTGACCCTATTAATTATGCTGGTGATTCTGTTTATACTGATTCAATTAGTTCTACAAATCCTAGTTTAACTAATTCAAATAATGCAGTTAGTTCTGGTTTTGATACTCAGCTTTTGAAATTTTCAAAGATTAATGGAAAGGAATATATTTCTTATGGTGATTCTTTTGTTAGTAGTTATTATATTAATAGTAATAGTGGGAGAACTTTGATTTTGAGAGAAAATCCAAATGGTGCAATACCAACTCCTGTTGGTGAGATTGATAGTAATGGATTAATAACAATTACTAGTGATTTGAATGTGGCAATAGGCGATATGAAACTTGGTGATTTGAATGGTTTAAGTTATAAGGATAATAAATTTCTTATTGTTGATGTGATATGAATTTTTTAACCTTGGAGAAAAGAAATCCATAAAAGTTAAAGTATATTGATCAAAGCGTGTTATTAGGCTAACCTTGTCATAATTGAAATTATCCCCTCTTATTAAGTATGAGGGGGAATTCAATAATAATATAGGGTTAGAAAGTACATTAAAGGAAACTTCACACTTTAGTGTGGGGGTGGATGTCAACCGAAGGTTAATTTTTAAGTGAAACAGTTTAAGATTTAGTTACCCAAATCCTTTTATACGTCTTTTTCCAGAAAATTATATTCTTCACTTATGAGGAGATGCCGGAGCGGTCAAACGGGCTAGGCTTAGGACCTAGTGGCTTTTGCCTACGGGGGTTCGAATCCTCCTCTCCTCATTAATTTTATGAGTGAGGACGTGAAATATTTAGAAAGTGTTATTTTTTATTTGATTTAA
>JAHJDK010000225.1 GCA_018812505.1 Nanobdellota archaeon
CTGACAGAAGATTTTTTTAAGCCTTTGGTTTATCCAACATATGCAGAAGTATTGGTAAAAGGTTTTATTGAACAAGCAACATATCTCTGGTTAAAAGGAGAAGGAAACTTAAACTGATTTTTTGAAAAATTATTTAAACAAATAACATTAGTTTTTGATTATGATAGCGATTAACTATGTTTTTGCATTCTTTGGGTTATTAATTGCAACCATAACTGATTTGAAGAACAGGGAAGTGCCAGACTGGCTGAATTATTCGCTTTTAAGCCTAGGATTTGGCAGTGCATTAATATCTTGGATTCAGACATCAAACTATCAATTCATGGTTTTTTCAGTACTAGGATTCTTAGCAGCAACAATCATTGCATTAATATTTTATTACGCAGGACAGTGGGGTGGCGGAGACGCAAAGATGTTAATGGCTTTAGGAGCGTTGCTAGGTCTGGAATTAGGCCGGGGAATTCCCACATTGATAATATTACTATTAAACATATTCATTGTTGGAGCGATATACGGAAGCGTTTTCAGCGTTGTATTAGCACTAAAACACAAGAAAGAATTCAAGAAAGCGTTTTCAGAATTATTGCTTGAAAAAAAGAATCTTTTCATCAGAAAAATTGTGTTAGTGATAGTTATTTGCTGCTTAGCATTATTCTTCATAATACCTATAAATTTAAAAGTGCTCATTTTAGGTTTTGGAGCGATCACTTTTTTTGTGTTCTACTTTTACATCTACAGCAAAGCAGTCGAGAAGTCATCAATGGAGAAATTCATACCACTTGAGAAACTAACAGAAGGAGACTGGGTGCTGGAAACAGTGTATGTTAACGGCAAGAAGATATGCAGCCCAAAGAGTGAAGGTATAGAAAAAGAACAGATATTAAAGTTGTTAGAACTAAAAAAATATCATAAGAAATCAATGATAAAAATCAAAGAAGGAATACCATTCCTGCCAAGCTTCCTAATTGCATTCATAGTTACACTGCTAATTGGAAATTGGTTTTTAATGGTGATTTGATATGAGCGAAAGAATAGCTATAGATATTGCATTATTACTGCCTGAAGAAATTAATAATAAGGTCATGCAAATAAACAAGGCTCTTATTAAGGAATTTCCTCCAAACATTGTTTTTAATGAAAAAAATTGTTTTCCCCATATATCATTGTTCATGGGAGTTATTGAAAAAGAAAAATTGCCTGAAATTGATAAAGTTCTAGCGAGCATTATTGAAAAGTTTCAAGTTCTAAAATTAGATGTGAAAGAAATAGACGAAGGTGAAACACTGCCTGATGGATATAAAACTCCTTCATTTAAGATAACTAGAAATGCTGAACTGCAACTGTTACATGAAAGAATAATGGATTTGATAAGGCCTCTTTCCAGTTATGACGCGACAGCTGATGATTGTTATAATCCTTCTGAAATAAAAGATTTAACATTTGAATGGATTAATAAATACCCTAAATATGCATACAAGAAATTCAACCCACACATAACACTTGGATCTGGAATAACAAACTACAATGATTTTCCAATAAAATTCTCTGTTTCCAGACTCGTGGTTTCTCAGCTTGGAAATTACTGCACCTGCAGAAAGATACTGATTGAGAAAGAACTTAGATAAACATAAGAATTTGTGTTCGTTAAGTTTTAGCCTTTTTCAAATAATTTTTAAAATATATTTCTTAATTATCTTTGTTGCAGTATTGGCTACGAGATCATTTTTGCTTAATAAATCAATCAATTCCTGCTTGTTGAAATACTTAACTTCTTTCACCTCATTAGGGTCTATCTTAAATTTATTAATTGGAATATTTTTTTTAATTATGAATATTTCAGCAAATCTAACATTATTCTTATGAGCTTTTACAGATGATAACCTTTCATATGCAATTTTTTTCAACTCATTAACATTAATACTAATTCCAAGTTCTTCTTCAAATTCTCTTTTTGCACCATCAATATAAGATTCATTTATTGAAAAATGACCTGCTGCAGAATGATTCCAAAGACCAGTATAATCTCTCTTTTGGAGAAGAACTTCATGTTTAAAATTTATTAAATAAACATAAGATTCTCGATGAATAAAGCCTAGTTTATGAACATCAGAAAAAGATTTCAGGTCAATAATCTCATCGTTCTCATTCACGATTGGAATCATTTCTTCTGACATAATAAAAGAATATAATTACATGGCTTAATAAGTTTTCTATATTGAGTTTAACACTAATTTAAGGTATCCTATTAAGTTCATCTATGAAATAATTAACTTCTTTGTCTGTGAATTCTGGTTTTGGTTTTTTATTCTCTTCGCTTCCTTGTTCTTCTTTCTGCTCATCCATTCTTGGCGGGTGCGCTGGTTTCTCTTCCTGCTTGCTTTTAGGTACTAAGATCTTGCCTGAAATCGCCTTTGTTATGCTGTCAAGGTCTGGACTTGACATGCTTTGTGGTTTCCATTGAAAATCTAATCCATCATCTTGTTTTCTGGCTATGACTTCTATGTATAACTCTTTTCCTTCTGTTGTTATAATGTTTGTTCCTTGCGCACCTATTAATTCAAAGAGCAATGTTGCTGTGTAGTTTGCAATGTAGAATAAGTGTTCTGAATATTCTTCTGACAAGTCTTCCAGGTATTTTGCCTCTTTCTTAGGTATTATTACTACATGTCCTTTTGTCGCTGCGTTCTCTGGCAGAGCTGCTATTGCTATATCATCTTCATATATGATTCTTTCTTTCTTTTCTAGCAGTTCTTGTCTCATTTTGTAAACATATGGCTTATTTTGTCAAGTAATGAATTGCCTTTTTTCTTCTCATCTTCATCAGTTGATTTATCAGGTTCTTTTTCAGGAACAGGTGACTCTTCTTTTTTAGGATTTGAATCTTTATTATCAGTTTTTTCTGCATCTTTTTTTTCTTCTGTTTCTTTACTTTCTTCTTTTTTTGAATCAGAAGATTCTTTTTTATTGGCTTGTTCTTTTAGTTTAGCAGATAACTTATCCAAGTCTATTCCTTGAAATAAAGCTTTCATTTGAGGGTTTATTTCCTGTAATTTCTTAAGTTCTTCAGGCTTCTCAATTATCATCTGCTTTAGTTGTGGGTTGTCCTTCAGGATTTTTGCAAGTTCTTCTCTTGAGGGTTGTTTCACAAGCATCTTACCTTCTTTTTGCAGGTGTGTTTGCATCATTTTTTCAAGATTTATCTTTAGTGGTTTTATTAATTCATCTTGAGATATTACTTTAGTTTTAACATCAAAGTTATCTAGTCCATCATTTAAGTCTCTAGGTATGATGTGAAATAAGAAATGAGGACTTTGCTGACCTGCTGCTGCGCCGTTTGCAATAAATACTGTACTTTTGATTGCAGGTATAGATCCTTTTATACCTTTTGATAAATACTTTATTTTTGAAAATATGTATTTGAAGGTTTCTTGTGGTATGAGCGGCATTATAGGAACGTGTTCTTTTGGCATGACTAGTGTGTGGCCTTTTGTCGATGGATAAATATCTAATATTGCTATTATTTTATCATCTTCATACACTTTATGACTTGGAACCTCTCCAGCGATTATTTTGCAGAAGACACAGTTTTTTTTCTGAAGCTCAGCTATCTGTTCCGGACTCATGTTTTGAAGTTCTTCAGGTGTTGGTTGATTTTCAGCCATAAATTATTTTATTCTGTTTTCGTATTTAAATCTTTTTGCTGTAAGATACTGTTGTTTAAGATCGTAATCTGTTTACACTTCTTTAAATCTTGAAGTTTTTCTTCTTTTTGGTGATTTTTTATGGGAATGTTGACTGAAAAGAAGAGAA
>JAHJDK010000226.1 GCA_018812505.1 Nanobdellota archaeon
ATATAAATATTTTCTTTTTTTAACCACTTACAAGTAAATAAAAATATGAACATTTATATATACTGTGGATTTATTAATTGACATGCAAAGTGATATAGGCATAAAATATGAGACTGAAAACTTGAACGGAACAGCTTTAATGCACATGATAGTCTCGGACTTCAGCAACTATAAGCCAGATGACTTATCATCCATCAGAAAAGTCGAAGCTCATGAAATAGGTAAATTCATAGATTCAATAGCCAGAAAAAGCAAATTCCCAAGCTTCCTGGAAGAACAACTGATGGTAGCATTGTTTGTTAGAAGAGGAGAATATCTGGACCTGATAGCGAGAGAGACAATCTTAAAGATGGCACTCGCAGGGTTCGACCTGGACAACAAAGAGAGACATATCCCATCACAAAGAAAGATAACAACATCATTAACAGAACTTCACAAATCAAGCAGCGAGGCAACATTCCTAACAAGAAACAAGACAGAAAATGACTGCGAATTCGACCTGAACTACGAGATGAGCATACTGGATGGGATAAGCATTAAAGGAATAGAAACCGTACCATTGACAGGGACATACTTGACGAAGACACAACAAATAATAGAACGATTCGACTGCGAAGGCATGCCTGTGCTAATGGAAGCAGGATATAATGGAAAAGGGTTCAGTGCAAAGCAATCATCATTCTCATTCATATTCGAAATGTTCGAAAGGCACTTCGCAATCCCGGATGACAAGCTAACAAAGGATTACGATAGCAATGAACTCCAATATGTGCGGCTGACAGACTCAAACAGCCACATACAAAGGTTTGAGCACAGGAAAGCAAGAGCCAAATACCCTGTTGCGGCACTGACAGCAGAAGATGGAAAGCTGGTGCCCGCCGAAAACACATACCTACTTTTTCCCTCATCAAAAAATCCGCTTCTCTACCTAAGCGCAGGAGATGAATACATAGGGATGTCAACGACAGGGCTCTGTAGCGGAAAGAACGAGGCAGAAGCCAAGATACAAGGGCTGTCAGAAGTCATAGAACACCATTCGATAATGAGATGCAAGAAAAAGAAGATATTCAAGATAAACCCTGGCAGCGTCGAAAACGCACAAGTCAGAGAGATAATAGAGAAATATGATCCTTGTATTGTGAAGTACGAGAACGAGCTGGGCTTCCCGGTTTTCGAAGCACACGTAAACTGGTTAAAAGGGATGGGCGCACACCTCAACGGATCAATAGCATTATCAAGAGCGCTCTCAGAACTAATGAATGACCTATACGGCCCGATAATGAGGGATCTAAACTGTGTGCCAAGGATAAACATAAGCGATTGCCTGGAAAACTATTCCACAGGAACAAACGAAGGAGACCTGCAAAGAATAAACAACCTCCTGGAAAAGAACAACATAAGCCCGATATACGTGAACCTGAAAAACAAACAATCAAACGTTTTCGTATACAAAGTGATAATACCAGAACTATTCACCAGAGCAAGAAGCGAAGTGATAAAATAATTTGGAACATAAAAAACACACTTTATTTTCAACTTATTCAATTCAAAAAGAGGAAAAGATATGTCCCAAGCGAGATGGAAGCTGAAAGGTCAATTCCAGCTGGCACTCTTTTTTAAGAACATTTAAAAATAATAATCTCTTTGTATGAAATGAAGGTGATATTATGAAACTAGCTATAATTTTAGCAATTCTCCTGATACTTATCGGAGGATGCTCAACAGTGCAAGACTTACCATCAGAGCCAACAATAAAGACAACCCATACAATATTAGAAATCCATGAGCTGGTGCTTAATGAACAAGACCTTCAGCAACTTGGGATAGAGGGCAATGAAACTAATTGCAAAACAGAGGAACAAACTGCCTTCGATTTATCAATGGTTCAATATAGCGTCTGTAGCTACATCATTAGCAACCTGAATGATACCCAAGTGATAATTGAATTGAAGAAATTTACAAATTCAAGCGAACTAGAGAACGCATACCAATATGAGTCCTCGCACTTATACAGTGTCGAAGGACTTATAAGCGAGAATGATTATGGGGATCAGAGTAGATTTCGTGTTAGCAATGAGCATGATTATGGTGGTCAGTACAATGATCCAAATGTTTACTATTATCATCTTTGGATTTGCAAAGATCTATACCTCATTCACATTACTTCTATTGGAAGAAGCAAGGAAGCTGTAGATTATATTGCAAAAATAGGGCGGCGGATCTTGTCAAAATATGAGTAAATATACAAAAAAGTGTCCCGAGCGTAAATGAAGTCATAAATTAACTTTTTTTGCACTTTTATTACAAAAATAGTTAATTTTATAAAGTTTAACTATTTATTAAGTCTTATGCCTACAAAATATGATGTCTTTGCAGAAGTTATCGAACATGCTCCTTGTAAAGCAAAAGATTTGAAGTTTAAGACGCGAATATATACTCATCTAAAGACTTTGATTAGTGATAATTGGATAAAATTAACTGATGAAAAATATTTACCCTTTAAATCAGATGAGACAACTGCTGCTTTCAACATCATAAAGTATTGTTTGAAAAATGGTCTTGACCATAACAAATTCTTCTCAAAAAACATATTATTAATTATTAAAGAGTTATTTGCAAACTCATATGATTTAAGACCTAATAAACTTAAAGGCAACAAGGAAAATGTTGAACTACTACATTACTTAGAGCAAAACCAATTTCTGTTGGTTGCAAAGAAAAAACCTAGAAGAGGATTGATTCTAAAACACCAATTACTGCAGAATATCTTGGATTTACACAAAGACAAGTTCGAGATATCAACAAATAACTATTTGAATCTTAAAGAAGAAGTTATGTTGTTAGGCTTTAATGAGATAAATCCATTTGACAACCAAGTATTTTCTTTTTTATCAGGTTCAGCACAATTAGAAGGAAGCACAGTCACAGAAGGAGAAACAAAAGAGAT
>JAHJDK010000227.1 GCA_018812505.1 Nanobdellota archaeon
AATCTTTCTATTTTTACTACTTATAAATAGTTACTTACTTTACACAAACTTTAATAAATTACCTAATTTATAAGAATGAACATGACAGAAAACATATTAATTATAGCAGCACATTCAGACGATCAAATAATAGGTGCAGGAGGAACAGCTGCAAAATACGCCAAAGAAGGACTTAACATAAAAACAATAATTGTATTCGGCGGAGAAGAATCACACCCACACTTCCAACAAGAAATAATAATCAACTCTAGAATAAAAGAATCACTGAAAGCAGACAAAGTCATAGGAGGAAAAGGAGTTAACTTCCTCAACTTTGTAGAAAAAGGGTTTTCAAAAGAAGACGCTGAAAAAGCAATAACACAAATAGAAAAAATAGTCGACAAACTAAAACCAACAAAGATATTTACACACACACCAGAAGATCCACATCCAGGACACAGAAAAATCAGCAACATGGTGCTGGAAGTTACAGACAAAACAAAGAAATCATATGAAGTATACACCTTCAACATCTGGAGCCCATTTAAAATAAGGAGAAAAAATCCAAGACTAATAGTTGATATATCAGACACCTACAAAACAAAAATCCAGGCACTAAAATGCTTCAAAAGTCAATTCAACCTGTATGCATTCCTAAATTACATACCATTAATATCAATGTTCATAAAAAATATTATACAAGGAAGAAGACAAAAAGTAAAATTCGCAGAGGTATTCTACAGAATAAGATGAAACTAATAATAGCATCAGACAACTACCTCCCAAGATGGGATGGAATAGCTAGATTTTTATCAGAGATAACACCTATACTAGCTAAAAATTTTGAAATAACACTCATAGTGCCAAACTTCGGAGAAACAAAAGAAAAAGACCTGAAAATAGAAAAAATACCTGTAAAAAAGATAAGCCTGGGAGACTTCCAACCAGCAAAAATTCAATATGCAAGAATAAGATCAATAATTAAAGAAGCAGACGCAGTATTTACACAAACAATAGGACCAATAGGAATCTGCTCTATAATAGCTGCAAAGAGGCTATCAAAACCACTAATATCATTTATTCATAGTATAGAATGGGAATTATTCCCAAAAGCAGTATCGTCACCAATAGCAAAGAAGATTCTGTATCCACTATCAAAAAAATTCGTTAGATTTCTATACAATAAAAGCAACCTGTTAATAGTACCTGCCAGCAACATAGCAGACATGTTAGGATGGCAAAATATATCAACGAGGAAAAAAGTAGTGCACCTAGGAGTAAACACTGATAAATTTCAAAAAGAAAACAAAGAACAAGCCAAGAAAAAACTTAAGCTAGACCCAAAAGAACTAATAATAGGATACCACGGAAGACTGGGAAGAGAAAAAGACTTGAAAACATTATTACGAGCATTCCTGCGCATAAGAAAAGAAAATCAACAAATAAAACTCATGATAGTGGGATCAGGAGCAAGAGATGTTGAAAAACTATTCAAAAACAAAGAAGGAATAATATTTCCAGGACCACAAAATAAAGTTATACCATGGATACAAGCGATGGACATATATGTATTACCATCATTAACAGAAACAAGCTCACTGTCAACACTAGAAGCAATGTCATGCGAAATCCCAGTGATAGCCACAAAAGTCGGATTTGTAAAAGACTATCTGGAAGATGGAATAAACGGATTATTCTTCAGACAAAAAAATCCATTTGACCTCTACAAGAAGATTAAAATGCTAATAAATGATCCCAAACTAAGAGAAAAACTAGGAACAAACGCCAGAAAGAAAATAATAGAAGAATTCCAATGGAACATAACAGCAGAAAGAATAGAAAAAGCAATAAATGAGCTAGTGGAAAAAGAAAATTAATAAGCAGTCGTTCTAACAAGTTCATAAGGAAAGTTGGGAGAAATATCTTGGGATTTAATCCAGATATAATTGTTAACTTGCATAGGAGTTACTTCTGGAAATCTTAGAGCCAATATTCTAGTCATTTCATAACCTATCCATGCAGTCATCGTTCTTCTTTCATTCTCTTCATCACTTCCTCTCTCTATCACAAATCCATTATTTATTTTTGATAAGAGTTCAGGAGAATACTCTAGAACATTTTTATATCGAAAGTATTGCGGAAGCTTGTAATCAGTACAAACAGTTAATTTGTCAGCGTTTCTTAATGGTTTTATAGAATTATTAATGTCAGATATTAATAGTTGAGCTCTTTTATGAAACAAAACCTTTTTTCCCTTGTAAAAACTATAGTCATTAAATGAATTAAAATTAGATGTTATCTCTTCTAACAAAGATAAAGCATCATTTGACTTGAACAAATTGTTAAAGTCACCATCATATAAGTTCATAACCACATTTCCAAGTTCATTCAATATTTGCAATCTCTCATCCAACAAAGGTATTTCAGTGTTTCCTCTTAACAATTGTTCAAGTTCTGAACGTTTCATCTGCTTCAGATAATCAGGATTCAATAAAGGCTTACCTGCTTCCAAACCTCTCACCAGAGAAGCCACCATACTCCAAGTACCACCTTTAAAACTCTTGTTTTTATAATCAATTGTCCATTTTGGAGAACCCCAGTAACAAAAACTAATAGCATTAAACACAGTCAAGAAAGCGGTTCTTTCTTTATTGTTCATTGAGGGAATCTTAAAAGGAGCAAAATCCAACCAGTCATTCACCTCTCCAATATCAATTTGGTTACAGAGTTCTTCAAGAGCTTGATAATTTATTTTAACATGCTTTGAATTATCAACAAATGGTTTTATACTTTCTAACACAGGATTATCCATTTTAAACATCTCCTTTTACTAATCAGTGAAAACAAACACTATAATAAAACTTATTAATAAAATTTTTACAATAACAAACTTTAAATAGATGAAAAGTTATTAATTGTAAAATGAATGCTCTAAACCAAAAAATACTGATAGAACTAATGCACAACTCCAGAACACCAAACACACAAATAGCAAAAAAAGTACAAAGCTCAAGAGAAGTAGTAGATTACAGAATCAAACAATTAATAAAAAAAAATATTATCAGAGGATTCATAACAGAAATAAACACTGAAAAATTAGGATTCCTAAACAGCTCTTTGTTTCTAAGTATAAAATCCAAAGCAGAAGAAAAACTAATAAAATACATTCAAGAATGCGACTTTGCATCCTGGAGCAGCGAATTCTCAGGAGTATGGAATTATGGAATAGAAATATACGGTAAAAACTATCTTGAAATAGACGAGAACTTCCAAAAAATATACAAAGAATTCAAAGAAGACATAATAGACCATAGACTATCAATCCATAAAACAAAAGAGTCATTCTTCGAAAAATTCTTAGAGATAAAAAAAACTTTTACAACAAAAAAAGAAATAGACTATAAAATAGATTCTAAAGATAAAACAATACTACAAGAACTAGCAAAGAACTCAAAAACAGACATTTTAAAGATAACAAAAAAGATAAAACTAACCGCTCCAGCAACAGCAAAAAGAATCAGAAAGCTTGAGAAAAGCAACTACATAAAAAAATACTCAATCTTTGTAGACCCACAAGACCTAGGATTAATACACTACAGCATATTCATAAAAAACAAAAATATTGATGACAAAGAAAAATTAAAAGCACACCTAAAAGAACACGAGAAAATTTCATTTCTACTGGAATATGTTGGAGATCCATTCATAGAATTCGGAATAATAACAAAAAAACCTTACGAACTAAGACAAATATTGCAGGAAATAGAAGAGTCATTCCCAGACAACAGAATAACAGAAGTATTCATGATACAAAAAGAGATACTATCGCTAGGACCACCAAAGTGTGTGTTTGAATGAATCACTGGATGTACAAATCACCGATTTTCTCAGAATAAGGAATTGTGAACTTGAAAGAAGTTTTACCAATTTTAGACTCCACAAAAATCGAACCACCATTTTCCTCAACAAATTCTTTAACTCCCCACAAACCAATGCCATGATCTCCAGAAAAATTCTTACGAATAGTAAAACCCTTATCAAAAACGTGCTCTAAATTCTCCTCGGGAATAGGCAACCCATTATTAAAAACCTCGACTTCATAAAAGCCAAAAGAAGCTTTTTCAGATAATGGTTGTCCACAAATATAAAGCTCTTTATCAATAGAACATAATAAATTATCATTATCACTTTCAGAGTTGAAGGCATGATCAAGCGAGTTTATCAATAAAGACAAAACAGCATAATTGACATAATCCTTATCAGTTCTTAGAGAAGCAACAGAATCACTATTAACAAATATTGAGTTTCTGTTAAATAATGAGTTCATAGATAAAAGAAGGTTGTTCAAACCTTTTTTGAAAAAATAATTTTCTGTTTTAAAACTTGAATTAAATAGTCTGTTATTCGTATAAGCCAACATTTCAAAATGAGAGTCAATTATTGAACAATAATAAATTTGCTTATCATTTAAAGTCGCTATTGAATCTAATTTCAACAAAATAGGTGCAAATTCCAAAAAATTACTAAGCTCATTAAAATAATTGTGTGTAATAACTGAACTCAAATTATCAACATCAGACCCTGACATATAGTCAATTAGTTCAGAAGATTTTCCAGTAAATTTTTTCATTGCAAAAATTATAGATTCTAAAAACATTTTTTGAATTTCATTATTAAGAAAATACTGAGACAATGGATTAAGCAAGGTTGCTATATTGACATCAATATAATCGTAAAAAGACAGCAAATCATGACGAACAGCAGAAGTTACATATTCAATTACCACTTCACTCTCTAAACTCTTCTTTCGCCATTCATTAATAACTTTAATAATATCTTCTTCATTGAATTTCAATTCAAGATCACTCATAAATAAGAGGAAACTAAAAGAAGTATAAAAAGATTAACTATATCTTCAAACTTGTAACCTTGCTCATTCCATGCTGGTTCATACTAACTCCGAACAAGTTCTCTGCAGCAGATATTAAACCATCATTATGACTAATAATTATATATTGTGATTTGCGAGAGTAGGAAACTATCAATTCAGCCAGTTTTTCAGAGTTCCTCTTGTCAAGGGCGGCATCAACTTCATCCAAGATATAGAAAGGTGCTGGCTCATGCTCCTGAACAGCAAATATGAATGCTAGTGCAGTCAATGTTTTTTCTCCACCACTCAAACTTCTTATATCCATGAATTTCTTGCCTGAAATCTTTACTTTTATCTCAACTCCACCCATAAAAGGATCTTTCTCATCCTCTAATTCCATAAACGCGTCTCCTTTTGTTGACAATGAAATGAATATTCTCTTAAAGTTCTCATTAACAACATTGAATGTGTTCATAAACAATTCTTTCTTCTTGCTATCAATTTCGTTTATCATCAGCAATATATCTTCTCTTTCACCACCAAGTCTTTCCTTTTTACCCATTAATAACTGATATTCAGATTCTGCTTTTTCATAAACCTCCAAAGCCTTCATATTAACCGCACCAATATCATCAACCATTTTTTCAAACTGGTGTATCTCTCTCACTATCTCATCTTCTGACTTGCTCTTAAAAAGAGGTATGCCTTCAAATTGTTTGTACTCTTCTTCTAAACCTTCAAGTTCTCCAACTATCTTAGCTTTTTCAATTGAAAGATTGTTATTCTTCATTTCCACTCGTCTCATATCATCAATCTTATTGGAAACCTTGTTTTCCAGATTAGTGACTTCAGTTCCACAAGCAGCTCTTTTGTTATATAAGTCTCTGAACTGTGAATAGAATTTCTTTTCTTGCTTTTCTTTGTCATCAAGCTCCTTTGTCTGCTTCTTAACTAACTCTTCTTTATTTTTCTTTTCAGTTTCAAACCCTTCTTTCTCCTTTAACTGCTGCTTCAAAATCTTTTCTATGTTCTCGCTTTCAGGCATCAAAATATTTCTTATCTCTAAATCACTGTTTTTTAGTTCTCCTCTCAGTTCAGAGAGTTCTTCCCTTAACTCTTGTTTCTTCTGTTCAAAAGTGTTCATCTCAGCTAAAACTGCAGGGTTTCTCATCTCAGTAACTTTTTCTCTGAGAATTTGCTTCTCTGATTTCAAACCTGCTAATTCCCTGTTCTTATTAGAGATTAATTCTGTAATATCATCTACTTTCTTTTCAAGACTCTCTATTTCTGAAGAGAGTTTTTTCTTCTCCCCTTTAGTTGCTCCTAAGTCATCTGATTCTAAGTGTAATGATTTTTCTGTTTTCAAAATTTCTGACTCCAACTCTGCTTTCAAGCTTCTCAATTCAGATATTTTTGATTCGTTTTCCTTCTTTTTTTGTTCAAGTTTTGAAACAACACTTCCAAGATCTTTTATTTCTGATTCTAAATCTTGTGTTTGCTTTGTAACCTCTTTCTCTTTAAAACTCATCTCTAAAACTTTTTCTCTGTGTCCTCCCTGCATTGCACCGCTAGTTTCAACCAGGTCTCCAGTCAGAGTTACCATTCTCACTCTTCCAATACCTATTCTTCTGGCAACGTCAACATTGTCAATAACCAAAGTGTTCCCAAACACATACTGAAAAACCTTTTCGTACTTCGGCTCATACTTAACCAAGTCTATAGCCATTCCTAATATTCCATTACCTTTTAAAGCTCTAAACTCTGTTCTAATCAATGGAGGTTTTAACTTGTTAAGCGGTAGAAAAGTTGCAGTTCCTAACCTGTTTTCTTTTAGGTACTTTATGCATCTAGAAGCTGTTTCGTCAGTATCCACAACTATGCTTTTTATTCTGTTGCTTGCAGCTATTCCCAATGGTAGAGAGTGTTCTGTACTTACATTTCCTAGCTGACTTACGATTCCATGAACTCCTGAAAAATTCTTATCAAGTATTGCTTTTATTCCCCTGTTGCCTGCAAGTTGTTCTTTTAAGCCTGCACTTCTAATATTTAGTCTTGATAGTTCTTCTTTTCTTGATAATAGTTTTGAACGTGCATTATCCAACTGTGCACTTATTGATGGTTCATCTGCTAACCTGCTGTTTAATTCATTAGTTGCTTGTTTGAATTCTTCTTTGTTTTGCTTTAAGACTTTTACAGCCTCTTTGTTCTCTTTTTCAACTCCTAACACTTTGTCTATTCTATCATCTAATCCTTGCAACATTAATTCATATTTGTCTTTTTCCCTAAAGAGGTTTTGTTGTTCTTCTCTTAATCTATTTATCTCTTCCTGTATAACCTCTGCTTTAGCATCTATCTCTTCTAATTTTCGATCTATGTTTTGTGCGTCTCCCAAATTATTTTTCTTTTTGAATTCTTCAAGCTTGTCATTTATCTTTTTTAGTTCATTCTCTTTATAGTTTATTGCTCTTTCAGCATCTTCTTTGTTTTTCTGTAAAATAATTATTTTTCCTGATATCTCTTTTTTATTTCTTTCAAGTTCTTCTTTTCTACCATTGATTCTTTCAAGTTCTTGTTTTAACGTTTCTATCCTTTGCTTGTTCAATGCAAAGTCAACCTTAATTCTTTCTATATCCCTATGAAGTTCTACCTGTTCTTTTTCTCCTTTCTCCTCGACCTCTTTATTTATATTATCTATTGATTGTTTCTTTTCCAGAATCTTCTTTTTTAAATCATCAATTTTCTCTTGTAAATCAGTTATTTCCTTACTATTTTTTTCAATGTCTTTTTCAAGAATTTTTTTATTTTCAGTTTTATCTCTGATTTGCTTGTCCAACATTGTTGCTCTATTTCTTTTTATGTTAGTATCTAATTCCTTGAATTTCAACGCTTGGTTTCGTTCTTTTTTCAATTCTCTTAAAAATCCTTGTCTTTCTGTTAGTATTATATCTGCTTCGTTTAATCGCTCTTCAACTCTTGACAGTTCCCTTAATGCTTTCTCTTTCTTGCCCTCATAAACGGATATACCTGCAATCTCTTCAACCATCTGTCTTCTTTCAACTAAAGACATCTCCACTAAATGAACTATATCTCCTTGCAGTATTATATTGTGTCCGTCTGGTTCTATCCTTGCATAGCTTAATAACTCAAGTACTTGCTGCCTTGTCCTAGTCTCATCATTTATTTTATATACTGACTGTCCTGAATGTCTTATTATCCTAGTAAGTTTGACTTGTGGAGTGTTTATAGAAAATATTTTTCTGCTATTATCAAAATATATTGATACTTCACCTTGTTTAGCTGGTTTTTTTAGTTTTCCACCATTATATATTAGGTTAGCGGATTTTTCAGCTCTTAATCCTTTTGCAGAAGATTTTCCAAGAACAAAACATAATGAGTCTAGAACATTACTTTTTCCTGAGCCATTTGGACCTAAAACAACGTTGAAATTGTCGCCGAAGGGTAACTCAACTTTGTTGGCAAAAGACTTAAAGCCTTTCATCTCTAACTTCACTATTTTGGTCATTGTAGCCCCTTTTTTACATTTTTTAGTTTCATTCTGATATATAAAAGCTTTTCTATAATTTATATTTTTATGTATTTCTTTACTTCAGCATATTTTATGCCTTTTAGTTTTAGTGCTTCTTCAATTTCTTGTTTTGTGAATTCAGTATTATATATTCTTGCTTTCCTTAGGTTTTGTATTGCTTTCTTTAATACTTCTTCTTTAAGTGCAAAGTATTTTTTTGCTATTTTCAGTGTTTGTTCTTCATCTTCGTAAAATATTTTAATTCCTCGTTCTAGTTCTTTGAAAAAGGTTTCATGATTTTTTTCTGAGCAGAATCCTGTGAATGCAAATGGCTTATTGATGAATGATTCTATCAGGTGCGCTCCGTTCATCATTGCCTGTGTGAAGTTCGGTTCATTTACTAGACTAATATCTGCTTCTTGTGTTAGTAGAGGTCCTAGTTCTGTATTAAAGGATGTTTGAAATAATTTTAGCTTATTTTCTTTTTGTAATTTTTTTGCAAAATGATATGTTGTTGATGGCTCTGGAAAGGTTACAAGGGTTTTGTTCTTTATATCTTTCAGAAACGGATTGAATGTTATTAACCATAGAAATGGCTTATTGATAAATGCCTTAACAATTCTCACTTGTTCATAATCCACGTAAGAAAACATTATAGGATCACTAACAGATATATCGGCTCTTTTTTCAACCACCGCTCTTATTGCAGAATCATCATTTCCAGTGTTTAATATTTCAAAGTTGTAACTCTCTTTAGTAATATATAAAGGCAAATATCCTAGCATAAAATCTGGTTGTGCAATTATAATCCGTACCACCCATATTTGTAAAATTGATTTGCATCTAAAATAGTGTAGCTGGTTATTGCTTCTTTCAAGTCAAAAATTATTTTTTTAGCTAGTTGTTTAATATTTTCCAATGATTCTACTATTATGTATGAGTCATAATTTCCAATTAGATAGTTTATTTCAACAATGTTTTTATCAAACTTGCAGTATGAATCGAGTGCTTGTTTGTTTTTTATTTTAAAAAATATTATTGAACGCTGTATTTCCTGTTCAGATATCAGCAAAGTATTTCCCAAGAATAAAGTTGAGTTTTTTATTGCATAACTCACTTTGTCATAGCTGGTTTTCAGATTTTGGCTTATTTCAAGTAATGATGCAAAGGGATTTCTTTGCAGTTCTTTTATTACAGGTTTTATTTGATTATTCATAAATTGTTGTTATTTTGAACCCAGAATTATTTTTTTTTCAGAGTATTTTTCACTCAGATAGTTATGGCTAAGTATTTTTGCAGAGTAATTTGTCAGGAAAATAATATTTGTTTTTGCAAAGGTTTCCAGATTTTCTTTTATTCTTGGAATTTCAGATAGGTTTTTTACAACGAAGGAAACCAGTAAGTCGTAATTACCATTTAGATAAACCAGTTTATAGGTTTCAGTCATTTTGAAAAGGTGGTCTATCACTATTTTTTCTGATATTGGATCTATTATGTCAAATTTTATTAAAGCAGTTACTTCTTGATATCCTAGCGAGTAGAAATCGATTATTATTGGGATGTTCTTAATGGTTTTTTCTTTTAAATTTTCTAACCTATACTTTACAAATTGTGGTGATTTTCTGATTGTTTTTCCTATTTTGCTTAGAGGTTGTCTGCAATTATTTGCTAACTCTGCAAGTATTATTTTATCAATTTTATCCATTAAAACAGTAAATATTAGTATTTTTATTTAAATCTTTCCTAAATTTTAAAGAAAAATAAAAAATAGTTTTAAATACTTAAGAACACTTAATAGTAGTAACATTAAATTAAAGGTGAAAAAATGAATATGCAAACTATTGGAGTAAGAGGAGACAACCACTCAAGACCACATCTTACAGAAAATCACATTTTTGAATTAAGAACAGGAAAAATTCAAGGTTTGGTTGATGTAGGAGATATAGAAGCATCATACATAGATACTAATCAACCGTTAAGAGCAGGACAAGATATAACATCAGAATCAACAATGGATGCTATAATCAGAAATGCTCTTGATGGAAATGAACAACTAACTAAATTAGGACGAGAAGTAGTTGTGGAAGACATCAGATCAATAACAGAAATGTCAACACATAATAGATTGTATGATAACTTCTTTTTCAGATGTATTCAAGGAAATTCTCAAGAAGTAAAAACTAAAATTTTTGATAAAATCAGTCCCAACATGATTGATAAATTAAATCAAGCATTTTCAAGTTATGATTGGGTTATGAAAGAAGCTGATGCAGAAATAATCAATAACACAGCATTAATTTATTTACCATGGAAATGTTCAATCGAGAGTATTAATACTGCTTTTGAAAAAGTTGAAGATGTGAAAAAAACAGTTATCTTTTCACATGATTATCTAACAATAAATTCAATTCCTAAAGAATTAAGAGAGGAAATGAGATTAATGAACAACGAAGAACAAGTTGTTACTGCACTTGATTTAGCAGCAGAAATATCTGAAAAAATAGAAGGATACTTTGGACATATAGGACTACAATATCCTTCTTTCAAAGAAATATTTCAGCATAAAAAACAAGTAACCACATTTCATGTAGATGAAAAGAATCAGAAATTATTGTACTTGGAGATAGAATAAGATGAAAGAAGAAAATAAATGGTTTTGGAAAGTAAAAAGAAAGATGGCACCACTCTTTGCAGAATTATTTGTAGAAGGATTAAATGGTAAAGGATTTGAAGAAATTCTTCCATTTCCCTCAAAATACCAAGCAATAAAAGGAGATAAGAATAATTTTGGAGACATCTTTTACAAAGAACAAGATATAAAAGAAGTTTATGATATAACAAACAAAGCAGTAAAACAGAACGAGAACTTTTCAAAACAATTCAACAAAGTAAGCAATAAAATATTCAAAAGAATAAATCAGTTATCTAAAAAAGTAATAGGACAAAACCTCAAAGCATACAACAACAAACAATTATTAAAAATTTATAAACAATTTTATAACTCATTTACTGCAGGACCTATTATTACAATACAGTTGTTTGCCATAGAAGCAATGACTAATGAAGACTCTGAACTAGTAACTTCTTGTAAAAAGATTTGTCTGGGAAAAAATCTTAACTTCAATAAAATAATTCAGGATTTACAGATTTCAGTAAAAGAAACTACTCTATACACTTTAAGAAAAGACTTATTGAAAATCTGTATAATGATTAAAAAGAAAAATGAAAAAACTGAAAAAATAAGCAACGAGTTTCTTAAAAAATATTTTTGGATTGATAAAAATCTAATCGGAAAACTACCAATAGTCAGTACAAACAATAGGATTACTGCATATCTAGATAGGATTGTTAATGTAAAAGAGTTTAACTTTGAAGATTTATCAAAACTCATAAAAAAAGAATTAGCAAAGAACATTGAAAAAGAGTATGATGTTCACAAAACATATTTTCAAAAAATTTCAAAAGAAAGATCCAATTCAATAAACAAATTAACACCTAACAAAAAATTAATTCAACTAATTAATAGTATGAATACTTTTATTGAACAAAGAGATTTCTCAAAAAGAGAATATGTAAAAGCATTATTCTCGTTTAATAAACTATTAATTGAAATTAGTTCAAGATATAAGTTGTGTAAGGAAGACTTAATTTATTATTCGCCAAAAGAATTATTAAAATTATTAGAA
>JAHJDK010000228.1 GCA_018812505.1 Nanobdellota archaeon
GTTGATGCAAAAAGAGCCATCGAGCTTGTGGATTATTGCTTAATACAAGTTGGTTTGGATAGGGAAACTGGAAAAATCGATATTGATAGAATAGCAACCGGAATTTCTGCATCCCAAAGAAGCCATATAAGTATTATAAAGGAAATTATTAATGAATTGGAAAATAAAGTGGGAAAAACTATTCCTATTGATGATGTAATGGAAGAAGCCAAAAACAAGGGTATTGAAGAAGAAAAAGCAGAAGAAGTTTTAGAGAAATTAAAAAGGGTCGGTGAAGTGTTTGAACCACGTAGAGGTTTTTTGAGTAAGATATAAGTTTGTTTGACTGCTAAGGTTTATACTTAGTTCTTATAGATTATTTGCCACAAGTTAATATTACTTGTTTGTTTTCTATCATTAGAACTAAAATGGTTGATTTAACAATTGCGTTGATAGCGCTTGCAAGTGCCATTACAATTGGTATTTGTTCTTTTGCCGCTGCCCTGGCTGAAAAAACAATAGCCATTAGGGGCATAGCTGCTATGGCAGAAAAAGAAAGTTTGTTTGGAGGAGTGTTAATTTTAACAGTCATTCCAGAAACTATTGTTATCTTTGGGTTAGTCGTATCAATTCTAATAATAGGTTTAGCTTAAGTTTGTAATCTATTTTTATTTTTAGAACTTGTTCTATGATTATTATTTTAGTAGATTAAAAAAAGAATACTACGCTGCTTTTGTTTTTTTAACTGGTTTCATTAAAGCATACTGAATTGCCATTGTAAGGCGTCCTATAATCACACCTATCACAAACAGGAAAAAAATCTTTGCATATAACAATGTTTCCATCATTTTACCAATCTTGAACATAGTAACCATTAAGATTAGAAAAAGATGGCCCAAATAAGATATAGATAGTATTTAGACTATTTGGTTTCTATATGATATTTATAATTCTTCTACAAAAGATATATAAATGCAATACTCCTGCTTTGTTTGGGGTGTTATTTTCTTGCCTGATGTAGATCAAAAATTCAGAAAACGGCAGACAGCATATAAAACAAGAATCAAAGGTATACTTGATTCTAAATATATAAAAACAGAGGGTTTTGATCCTAATTATCTTGAAATTAGCAACCAAGAAGTTTCTAGACTCAACGTAATAGCTGTTGTAGTTCAAAAAGCAGAGATAAATAACTTCAAAACATTAACTATAGATGACGGCACTGGAAGGATTTCTGCCAGGGTTTTTGAAAATGTTGCGTTACTAGACAAGATAAATGTAAGTGATATCGTACTTATAATTGGCAGACCGAGAGAATTTTCTTCAGAAAGGTATATACTTATTGAGGCTATACAGGTTGTAGATCCTGCTTGGGCAAAAGTAAGAAAATTAGAATTAGAAAACACCACTCAATCTAGAGATCCTCAAGGTAATGATAGATTAGTTTCAACTAAAGGTTATATTGAACCTGCTACTGATTTCAGCCCAAACAACAAAATTATTAGGTTGATAAAACATCTTGATAAAGGCGAAGGTGTTTCTATTGAAGACCTTTCTTCAAGAAATATTAAAGATATTGATAGGTAATCAATATTCTCCTTAAAGAAGGTGATGTTTTTGAGATTAAACCAGGAAAATTAAAAGTTTTAGAATAAGATTGGAGTTACATAGACTTCTAAAAAGGCGGCTACCAGTAAAAATGCTATTGATATCACCAAAAGCTCTGATACATCAAAAAGAATATGTGAAAACTTTTGATCTTTATAGTGCTTTTTTATTATTGCAACAGAAATTATACCTCCTGCTAAGCCCCCATAGAAATACGCAAGTATTTCAGGAACGCCATGTAAAACATATTTGAGAAGACCTATTGACGCCACATTAAAATAACTTGAAAATTTCTCAAATCCTACAATTCCAGTATATTGGCTGATATTAGATCTTATAAAATTCCCTACAGCAGCGCCTATAACACTCGCATTCCATGTCAAAATAAAGATTGCTCCAGCTCCATAAATGAAAGCAAATAGTGTTGCAAACGCCAAAACTTTTATGTTATTGAGAAGTATTTTGGAGAAAGTAGAAAATTGCAAGTAAGCATTTCCAGATACCTGGTTATTAATCGCTTGTATCGTAGCTGTCTGTTTATCAAAAACCACGTTTAGGGTTCCTGAAGGCAGAAAGACATACCAAACGATAAAAGACAACGTTACACCGAAAAAAAGAAACATCAAAAAAACAATTGCCTTATTGTGCTCCTTTAGCAGAGGTTTCTCTTCGGATATGTCTAAATCTTTGCTCTCCTCAAGTTTCATTGTGTTGTAGACTATAGGCAGGCATGCCATGACAGTAAAAAATACCATTATCAGACTTGCTTGTTCTTTAAATATCCATAAAGATAATATAATGGCAATAGATGAGTAAATAAAGCCTAGAAAGAACATCTCCCATGGTTTTTTTTCTGCGCTTACCGGGTTTAGTAAAGATTCTAATACCATGTCTTGTTTAGAATGTGTATTGTTTATATATTTTTTTAAATATGGTCATAATCAATAATTAAGTTTAAATATAAACAACAAATACCATCAACCATGGAGGAATATAAAAAGCTTTTAGAGAAGGTAAGGAAAGAATTGCCAGAACATGTTTTTAATAAAGAGAGGTTTGAAATACCAAAAGTAAGAGGCCATATACAAGGTAACAGAACTGTAATTAACAACTTTTTGCAGATAGCAGATACTCTTGGTAGAGAACCTGAAGGGATGTTAAAGTTTGTATTGAGAGAATTAGCAACCCCTGGAGAAATAAAGAAGAGCGGGGGTATTATTATGGGGACCAAAGTCCCTGCATCCAGAATTAATGAAAAAATAAAACAATACGCGCATTCTTATGTGTTCTGTTACGAATGCGGTAAACCCGACACAAAAATAGAGAAAGAAGGTAATTTTAGTTTTCTGAAATGCACTGCATGTGGAGCAAGACACGCTATAAAGTCTAAGGTTAGACTATAATAAAGATTTAATGCTTAGCTGCTAAAGCTACCCGAACCATCTTCCAAGCCCTTCTTGTTTTTCTTTTTCTTTGCCAAATATACTCTCTACTCCTCTTTTGGTGAGTTCAAGACTTTGTTTTAGATACGCTGGTAAGTTATACTTATTTGCTAATGATATTGCTGGTTCAAGATATTTTACTATAGAACCTTCAGATATCGTAAAAATAATTTTTCCGCCGCACTTTGTGCATTTCCCTATAAGCGGAGGCCTACGATATTTTTCATTACATGTGCTGCATCTAAATTGCTGCATCGAGAATTTTCTTAGGTTTCCCCTTATATCTCTGATAAGGTGTTTTTCTATCACTAATCTAGCAACATCAGATTCGTCAACAGCTCTTATTTTATTTGCTAATTCCATTTGCCCTCTAAGTTTTTCTTCCATTGAGGGTATTGTTTTGTACGCAGAGCAGGTTACGCCTGCATTCATATCAGAAACATTGTGTGTAAAACCAAAGTTGTTATATTGATTCTCTGTTCCTAATCTTTTGCCGAACTGCTCAATTTCTACTTCTCGTGGTTGCTTGAATTCCATACAAGCTTCGTAAAATTCTAAAGGGTATCTCCAACCTATATCTAAATCAAAAGCCATATCATCTACTTCTGCTGGTATAATTTTTGATGTTAAAACTAGAGGTGTATCTTGTGTTGACCCCCTTTTATCTGGAAGAAATTGTTTAGAGAAATTAAGCAAGGTGTCCATAAGTAGCGTTACTGACGCTTCATCCCCATCACAATCTCTTCTAGTTGCTGCATGAAGCATTGGATGCGCAAATAGCCCTTGCGTCTTTGAAAATCCTATAATCCTTCCTACAACTGCTGCAGAGGTATGTGGTGCAAGAATCGCAACTAAGGTGCCCAGAAGGTCTTTCTCTGATTTCATATTGTAATATTTATCTATTTTATAAAATTCCTTCAACATATCGTCAATAAAAAAAGAAGCTTTCAAAATGATTTTGTCTGCGCCTAACTCTGGGCTTTCAGCGCATGCAGGCAAGATTATATCCTGAGGCATTATCTCAAGTATTTGACCCTCATTTACAATATCCTCACCAAAAATATCTTTTTCATATCCCATTTCAATGATTTTTTCAACAGACACATTTATTTCTTTGGGCTTGAAATGTGTTATGGGAAGCTGAGTCATATCATACCTTATTGTTCCCTCTTTGTTGACAGAAAGATCGTATTTCGCCCTAAAAACTCCTTTTATAAAATGTTCAGGTATGTGATCTTTATTTGATGTCCCTCTAACTCCTTTTATAAGGTCAGGGTATGTCTTAATATTAAGTTTATTTAAACATGCATCAAAATAATCTTTGATATTTATTGTCTGTTTTGTGTACGTTGCTGCGTGCCCATGTTTGCATTCTTCTTTGTCTATCAACCCGCAGGTGTTGCAGTAATATTTCTTTGTTGTTTTTCTCCAACATATTTCACATTTGCTAAGGATTGTTTTTTTGCTGCATTTTTCGCAATAAAACAAAGGGAATTCGGCTGTTACCTTGTTGCTCACGAAAGCACTTTGGAATGACCGCAATCTTCCTCCTTCCTCCCCTATAGGAAACAGGACGTGAGGGCTTCCAGTCAATTTCCTCATTTTTGCTTTCTCTGGCCTGCCCATCCTAGCTCCTATGAAAATCCCGCATTTGTCTTTAACCTCCACTCCTGAAATGTTGTTCACAAGAGATAAAGTATCTAAATTATTTTGTGCTTCTTTATCTACTCCAAATTTGTTCTTTTCTGTGTTTTTCTTTAAATTAAAGATTTCAGAAATTGTGTGCGCATCATCATCTTCTATAACTATAAACTCTTTATTTGCTACAAGATGTGGGACACCTAATTTGTCTAAAATTGATTTTAAATGTTCATTGTAATTAATAATTATTTTTGTTACTGCCTCTTCTGTTGATGCCAATCTTGAATCGACAAGATATCTTGATAAATCAAAAAACTCCTCAGAGGATATGAGTTTCCAATAGTAAGTATATTTGGGGTGTAAAGGCGCATTTAGTTTTCTTGATATGATGAATGCTATTTTCGCATTTACTTTTGTGTTTATTGGCTCTTTGAATAGTTTCTCCAAGAAGGTTTTATCAATTTCTAATAAAGAGGATAATTTTTCCATATCCAACGCCCCAAAAGTGTTCACAACAGCGCGCTCAACTTCTAACACCCACCATTCTTCACAGTATCCTGGGGGTATCAAGGTATGCGCTCTATTGTAAAAATCCCCATAGCTTATTAAGATGTCACCTAAAAATAATATTTCTTCTATATCGTTTGCTACTTTTTTTGCTGTCTTCTCATCATCTAGCCTTAGAACATTGCCGTCTTGTAGTCTCACTATGGGCCCATCGATACTATCACAAATAGTTATTGCTGTTGCTTTCCCTGGTCTTTCTATCTTAAGCTGGGTGCCTGTTGCCAAATACTTTTGTAATACATGCATAGTGGAGGGGTGTATTGCTGCTGAGGAGTAGCCTGAAAGTCTGCTTCTTCCGTACCTTAATCTAAACCCTCCAGCCGCTAATGGGTATGTCAAAACAGGTCTCCCTGCTACCAAATCTTCGATAAATGTGTACACTGGAAGAACCTTATCTGTATTTGTTTCGTCCTTTGCTTTAATCTTTTTTTGTAAAGAAATAAA
>JAHJDK010000229.1 GCA_018812505.1 Nanobdellota archaeon
AAGAACATAGATTCCTTGGAATATGAATTACTTTACAATGAAACTCAAAATGTGCCTTCAGTCAACATAATGACTGGTAGAGCTGAACATCTAAATGCAATCGCTCTTATTCGAAACGGTGCGAAAAAAGAACTTCTACAAATAGCGCCATCATTCATAGGCAATATGAAAAGCAAAGTAACGCTAAAAAGAGTTCTTGACAGAGGTGTTAGTGTGAAAGTTATAATTTCAAAGCGTACCAAAGAGAATTATGAAATGATAAAGAATTGTATTGAAAATAAAGGAGAAGTCAGAGAACTTGATTATGCAACCATCTCAATGCTAATTAGAGATTCAAAAGATTTTCTTTTGGGAGTTCAAGATAAGGACAATAAAGAAGAGCGAATGACTTTATTTAGCAAAAACAAAGGACTCCTGATAATCTTGAAAGAGGCATTCTACAAGATGTGGGATCAAGCTAAAATTATTACTTTGGATTGAATTGATTTTTAATTAATATTAACTATGTTTAAGCAATTATTTGTTATTTCAGAATAACTTTTATAAATTCTAGTTGATTACCTTTTCTAAAATGGAATTAAAGGAAATTGTTGATGAGGTTATGAGCCTTAACAAAGACGGAATTGCTTTATGTGAACGAGGCAAATATAAAGATGCTTTGATTGAATTTAAAGAGGCTGCTATTATGTCTCTTTTTTTAAGACATAAATCTCCTGATTATTGGGCTTTTTCAGTTGCTAACCAAGCTTATTGCATCCGAAGAGGAGAAAATGATAAACAGACTGCTTTAGAATTATTATCTGATGCTCTAGACAGAACTCATCTTATGTTGTTAGAAACTAAAATTCCAAGAACTTTTTTTGGAAAAGCCAGACTGAATGAGGAATTGGGTTTGGTTTTACGTTATAGTCCTGACCCACAGAATATAGAACTTGATTTAAGACAAAGTTTATTTTTTACTGAGAGATCTTTAAATCTTTATAAAATCACTTTGAACAAACCTTCAAAACGCTCTTCTTATAATCCTACACTTGAAATTATCCCCAAAGAATTTTTACAGGAAAAGTACTTTAGACTTCATGGAATGTTTGGAATTGCTTCTTTATTGCTTTCAGAAGCAGTTGATGACATTGCCGAAAGATTAATATTAAAAAGTCAAGCAGAGGTATATGCTTCTAAAGAACTGGAGATGAGATTAGAATTTGGCGAGGAAGATGGTTTTGGTTTAGTGAATGCTTATCATACATCAGGTATTGTTCAAACTGAGACTGATAAATTTGAGGCTGCTAAAGAAAATCTTTTGAAAGCAGAAGAGTTGGTTAAAAAAGAAAAACTTCCAATGGTTGCATCAGTTATCAGATTCAACAAATTATGGTTGACTTATAAACAAGGATTGAATAATGATATTCTTAAGGAACAGCTTGACGTAATAGTTCATGATCAACATGTTGAGGGTTCTAAATGGGATAAAGGTGTCAGAGATTATTATTCTCAAAGAATTCTTGAAGTTGCCAATCGTGTAAATAGTCAGTATGGTGCAGAAGTTTATGAGGAGTTCAAATAATTTTTACTATTTTTTAATAGAGAAACATTTTTAATGTTTTTTTACTTTCTAAGTTTGGGGTGTGTAATTGGAAGAAGATATACTGCAAGGAACTATAGATGATTTAGATATACTTCTTAGGTTTAAAAGAAATGATGTCATGCTTGATTTCTCTGGTTTAAACCTGGTTTTCAACGTAAAGAAAGGTTCTAATTATATTCATCCAAGAGAGGGATGGGATTTGATAAAGCAGGAATTAGGAGAAAACAGGTTTGAAGAGTATATATCTTTTAGGTTATTCAATGAGAACAGAAGAACTTTTTATGATGTGATTGAGATAGACAAAGACGATGAAAGTGGTGAGAAAATAAGGTTTTTAAGCAAACAGGAAATAGTGATTCCTGCATCCTGCAATGGCTCATTATACATCTTTCAGCAAGGGATTAAAGCTGATTATATGCCTCAAATACACATTCAAGGACCAATAGAAAATTACAAACTAATCTTTCGTAAGAACATCAGCCTAAAGAAATTTCCTGAAGAAGAAGTTCTGGAAAAAACCATTAATGAATTATTTAACATAGCATCAAGATACGCCAAATCTATCTCTATGTTTCCACCATTTTTCGGAATAGATATAGATTTTTTGAAAGAAACTTTTGTGAACGCTTACAAGCAGAACATAACTTATAATATAACAGAGATAGTTGAAAAAAATCTCTCTGTCGCAGTTCAGGAATCTTTTCTTTTTGAATAACAGCGAAAAAACATATAAACCTTTAAAGCTTTCAGATTATCAATGATAATTAATTCTTTAAAACTAAAAAACATACGATCATACACAGATGCAGAGGTGTCGTTCCCTGAAGGTTCTGTGATGTTGTCAGGAGATATAGGTACAGGAAAAACCAGTTTGCTTCTAGCCATAGAATTTGCGTTGTTTGGAATTATAAGAGGACAGGTTTCAGGAAGCAGTTTGTTGAGACATGGTACTAGTGAAGGTTTTGTAGAATTAACATTTAAACTAGATAATAAACAAGTTATCATAAGGAGGAATCTTAAAAGAGGCAATAAATCAATCGCTCAGGATTCAGGATATATTATTATTGATGGAAAAAAAGATGACTTAACGCCTGTTGAACTTAAATCTAAAATATTATCACTTATAGGATACCCTGATGAACTGCTCACTAAATCAAAATCCTTAATCTACAGATACACTGTTTACACTCCGCAGGAAGAGATGAAGCAAATATTGTTTGAGAGTGCTGATGAAAGATTGGATGTTTTGAGAAGAATATTTGACATAGACAAGTATAAACGAGTGAAAGAAAACTTGTTGAATTACATCAGGGTTTTGAAAACTAAAAAAACAGAGTTGGAAACAAGGATAGAAGATTTAGAGGATAAAAAAAGCGAAAAGAAAGGTTATGAAGGAAAAATAGTTTGCATAAACAAGGACGTAGAACTTATACAAAAATCATTTGATGAGATTTCTAAAGAGCTTAAAGTGAATGATTTGAATGTGAAGGTGTTTGAAGAAGAAATAAAACAGATAGAACTATTAAAAAATAATT
>JAHJDK010000230.1 GCA_018812505.1 Nanobdellota archaeon
GGATATCAGTGACTCATTAAAAACTGGAAGAGAGATGAGCATTCTTCCTATGAATGTATTGTTAGGAAATCCTACAATGAAAAAATTTATCCCTAGCTTACCAAAATTATATTCAGGAGAAAAAAAACACAGCCTTGATCCTTATGGAATCTTTAGAGGTCAAGACCAGATAAGAGCAGTCACCAAAGATGGAAGCAGATATCTTGCTTCAAGAAAGTTTGATTATGCAGTTCTTGAAAACATAACCGAATCCTGTCCTGTTGGATGTGCAGAATGTTATAAAGGAACATTGACAAGAATGGAAATGTCTGCACTAGCAGATGTTAATCCAAAATATGCTGAATTGAAAAAAGAATTAAATCTTCAGGAAAAAAGAGCAATAGAGCAAACCAGACTACTGAAAGAATGGTTAAACCAACATTCAGAAGTCAATACAGTGATTATCAGTGGTGGAGAACCATTGATGTACTCTGCAAAAACAATGGGAAAAATACTTGATTATCTTGGAGAAGCAGAGCATTTGAAGTCAGTCAGAATTTGCACTTCCGCTGTTTATCAAGGATTATTTTATAAAATAAATAACGATTTAGTCAGCGAATTATCTGATTTTAGAAGAAAAAATAATGGCAGAAATGGAAGAGCAAAAAAGCAGTTATACTTCAATTGTCATGTAACAGATGAAAATCAATTGCTAAACCCTGAAGCAAGAATAGCGACAGAAAAACTGCAAGAAGCAGGAATCAGCATCCATCTACAAATGCCACTTCAAGAAGGAATAAACTTTTACAGGAACGGTCCTCAAAAATCAGCAGATAAATTAAGAGCGATCAGTGATGCTGCTTACGAAATAGGAGTTATTCCTTATAAAGCAATAGTAAATATGCACTCCCCATCTTATCCTGAATTAACTGTTCCTATTGAAAAAGTAAGCGAAGCGATTAGCTTCTTAGATGGACATTTCGACATCTCAGACATGGCAAGATGGCAGGCATACAACATTTTGCATGAAGAGGGAAACGCTTACATTTACTCTAAGCCAAATTTTGTAGCTGAAAAAGATATTGATAGAGAAAGAAGCAGAGTAACTTATTTTATCCCAAAACTAAATCCAAATGGAAGTGTTAGCGAAGTTCATACTTATGAGGAACCACTTTTAGAAGGAATCAATGACAAAAACAGTATGAGCCCAATTGCAGATATAGGAATCCGGAGAAAAATTGGTGAAGTAAGAGATGCCTATCATAGATTGAGAAATAATGAGATAGATACAAAGAGGTTCTATAATATCTCAGGAATAAGGTTTTCACATAATAAACCTTTAATTGAGAAAGAACACGATTAAGCCACTAAATAGTAGTAAAAAACGAAAGATTTAAATAGTACTACTACTACATAGTACTAAAAGGGCATGAAGAAAATGCTATAACAATTCTTAGCAGCCAACACCTCATACACCCCTTAACTCTTCATGCACCCTTTTTTTATTCTAACAACAAAAATGAAAAACAAAATTGTCAAACAAAACTTAAAAGCAATAAAAAAAGCAGAAAAAGATAAAGGGTATAAAATAGAATCAAAAGAGAACAACTATAACAGTTTTGCACCTCATCCTTATGCATCTATTTCAGACATTATTGAAGAAATAGTGACTGAGAAGGGAATATGCAGAATACTAGAACTCGGTCCGGGAAAAGGAGAATTTGCCAGCACAATGAGCAAAAAATTCGGAGAATCAATTGATTATGAAGTCGTTGATTTTAAGAAACCTAAAACACATAAAGGTCTTAGAAAACTTCTGAAACACAATAAAAAGATAAGATGGACAAAAAATGATTTCGACACATTTGAATCAAAATTAGAATATGATATTATTTTAAGCATAAATGGATTGGTATATGGATGTGATGATAAGAAAAATTTGTTTAAATACATAAACTCATTATCAAAAAACGGAAGATTACTATTCAATTTTTACCATTCAAACTGGAATGATATCATAATAGAAAAAAACAGCACATACCGTGAAGTTTTATCACTACAATTTCTGGATGCTTTAAATGAACAAAATATGAACTCATACATAGATAAAGCATCTTTTGGTTCAGATATAAGTTGGATTTTCTATGGCATAAGACAAAATGATCAACCACTGAATGAAAACTCAATCAAAACAAGAGCTAATGAATTAAAATCAACAAGAACAACATCTTATATTGATATGGATGGAAGTCAAAAATGGATTAGCATGAAGGATATAAAGACAGCTCCAGTTAATAATATCAGAAAAGCAATCCAAGAAGAAATAAAAAACCTGAACAACGAAGAAAGGACAATTTTAAAACAAACAAAACATTATTCTGATTTCATCCTAAATGAACAAGAATTTGTATACTCCTTAATTGAATACAAGATTCCTGTAAACCTGTACGTCAAAAAAATGATTAAAACAGTGATTAATAAATAATAACACAGAAATATTTTATAAAACCTAGAACTTCAACCCGAACTTTCCACCCATTTTCTTCATCATCTTATCCATATTCTTCTCACTGCCGCCTTTCATCATCTTGACAAGCTTCTTGGATTGTTTGTACTGCTTTATCAAAGAACGAACCTCATTAACCTTTAATCCAGAACCATTAGCAATTCTTTCAACTCTGGCGCCATCCAACATTTCAGGATCCTCCAACTC
The DNA here is from genome assembly GCA_018812505.1 of Nanobdellota archaeon. Taxonomy (GTDB): domain Archaea; phylum Nanobdellota; class Nanobdellia; order Woesearchaeales. The sequence continues at coordinate 2,693 of JAHJDK010000230.1, forward strand.
ATCCTTAGTCATGCTATCCATAGCAAAACGCCATTTCTCAATATTACCTTCCTGAACCTCTAAAGCATCTTTAGTAATCTTCAACTGACCAAGGCCAGGAACCAGCTCTATCAACTTACTAAAAGAACCCATCTTCTTCATAGCCTTCATCTGCTCATACAAATCAATCAAATTATACTCTCCTTTCAAAAACCTCTTACCAAGATCCTCAGCCTGACCATCAGGCATAACCTCTCTAGCCTTTTCAAGCAATGCCTCTAAATCACCCATTCCAAGCAACCTACCAACAAAACCTTCTGGTCTAAACTCTTCAATATCAGCAATCTTTTCACCAACACCAATAAACTTAACAGGAGAACCAGTAACAGAACAAGCAATCAAAGCACCACCACCCTTAGCAGTACCATCAAGCTTAGTAATTATAACCCCTGAAACCTTACAAGATTCATGAAAAGCAGATGCTTGCTTCTCAACTGCCTGTCCAATATCAGCGCTTAAAACCAACAAATTCTCATCAGCCTGAACTTCCTTGTTCAAAGCATTTAATTCTTCAATCAAGTCATCACTCAAAGCGTCTCTGCCAGCACTATCAATTATTACAATATCAAACTTCTCCAATTCTTTCTTATGAGTCTTGTAAATCTTAACAGGATTCTTCTCACCTTTATCACCAAAAAAAGAAACTTTTGCTTGTTCAGACAACTGTTTAAGCTGGTCATAAGCAGCAGGCCTCCAAGTATCAGTCTGAATAACACCAACCTTATAACCTCTAGTCTTGTAATACCTGCCAAGTTTACCAGCCAAAGTGGTTTTACCACTACCAAACAAACCCACAAGCATAATCTTAAAAGGCTTCTTCTTGATATTAATCTTCGAACCAGCCCCGCCTAAAAACTCCACCAACTCATCATAAACAATCTTAATCAACTGCTCTTTCTTAGAAATCATGGTTGACTCAGTTTCCTTCAAAGCTCTTTCCTTAATCTTCTTAGTAAGGTCAAAAACCATGCGCACATTAACATCAGACTGCAACAAAGCACGTTGTATATCTTTCACCAATTCATTGATTAGCTTTTCATCTACAAAAACTGCACCAGTCACTTTCCTCAATGTTTCTTTCAATGAACTTGAAAGCTTCTCTAAAACCATACTCTAAGAAAATAACAAGCGATTTATAAAGATTTATGTTAAATAGAAAATGAAATAAGTTATTGGATGTTTAATTGTATTTTCTAAGTTGTAAAAGACTGATAAGAAATCTAATTTTAAATGTCTTTTACTAAAAACTCAGATAAAAACAACAACGTTTAAATACTTACAAAGCTTATAAAAATAGAAGGGGTGAAACTAAAATGTACCGACATGATAAGGTTAGAGAAATTCTAAAAAGCCTGATTTCTGAAGTGAATGAACTAGAAAAAAAAGAGTATGACAACGAAAAAAACAGAAGTAGAGCCTGTGATAAAATCAGTGAAAAAGTTCAAAGAGCATATTGCCTAGTGAACGAACTTAAAAAAGAATTTGAAGAAAAAATCTAAATACCTAACTTCATCCTAGCAGAAGCAGACATTTTATCAGGAGTCCAAGGAGGATCAAAAACAAACTCAACCTTAGTTCTCTTAACACCCTTAATCTTAGTCACTCTCTCCTCAACTTCAGTCATCAATTGTGGTGCTATCGGGCAACCAGGAGAAGTAAGAGTCATATTAATCTGAACAAGTCCATCCATACCAACATCAACATCATAAATCAATCCCAAATCAACAATATTTAAGCCTATCTCAGGATCCATCACTTTTTCCAAAGCCTTCATAACTTCTTCTTTCTTTACCATAGTTAAAAAATATTTTTTAGTGTTTATAAAACTTATGATGCTATAGTATGCGACAAAAATAAAGCATATTTATTTTGGAGCAAACTAATGTTCAACGACCAATCAAATATTATGAGTTACTTTTGTCGTTGACTACTAAATAACCCTGTTAAGCTTGTACTTCTCAATATACTCTCGTTGCTCTTTAACATGATACATTCTTAACAATTCTTTTACATCACGAACGATGTTAGCAGGTCGCTCAACAAACTTTATTTTTAAATCAGTTCCACCAACTCGACTAAGATCTAATTTAACAACTCCAAAATCCATTGATTCCTGGAAAAAACCTTTCTTCTCAAAACTAACACCTCCAATCTGATGATAATTCAAACGCCTCTGATTCTTAAAGAATAAACAAATTCTTCTTTCCACAACCAACTCATCAGTTCTAAAACTATAACTAACTGATTTAATGCTCAAATACCTGAAAAAGAATAATAAACAGCTAAAACCCAAAACAATCATTACAGCCCATGAAAAATTATTTGTGCTATCACTCAACCATTTTAATCCAGATATCCCAGCAACCATCAACAACAGCACAAAAACAACAACAACTGACAAAGTCCTAATTAAATTTACAACCAAAACCTTCTTCAAACTAGGTTTTAGAATAATAGCCATAAATACACTATAGTTAACAAAGTTAATATATTTTTCTAAAAAAAAACTAAAAAAAGAAAAAACAACTATTTAAGCTGTTCTTCAATTCTCAATAGCTGATTGTACTTCGCAGTTCTTTCAGATCTGCAGGGAGCACCTGATTTTATCTGACCAGTTCCTAAAGCAACCACCAAGTCAGCAATAAAACTATCCTCAGTCTCTCCACTCCTGTGACTAACCATTACATTCCAATCATTACGAAAAGCCATTCTTGCAGCGTTAATTGCTTCTGTCAAAGTTCCTATCTGATTTACTTTTAGCAATAAAGCATTACAAGCACCAACATCCAAAGCTATCTTTATTCTGTCAACATTTGTAACTAGAAGATCATCGCCAACAATCTGAACTTTATCACCATATTTTTTTGTAAAATTTGCAAAAGCTGTGAAATCCTCTTCATCAAACGGATCCTCTATGGAAATTATAGGATACTTCTTCATTAAATCACCATATATATCTGATAATTCATCTGCAGAAAGTTCCTTGCCTTCAACCAGGTATTTACCATCCTTGTAGAATGAGGATGCAGCGACATCAAGCGCCAACTTGACTTTTTTTTCATAACCAAGTTCTCGAGCAGCATCCATTATTAATTTCAAAGGAGCTTCGTAATTCTCAAGATTAGGTGCAAAACCACCTTCATCACCTACACTGGTTGACAACCCTTGTTTTTTAAGCTCTTTCTTAAGCTGGTGATAAATCTCAGCACCAATCTGCAATGACTCTGCAAAAGTACTTCCCTGCGGAGCCATCATGTACTCCTGAAAATCAATAGGATTATCTGCGTGTTGACCACCATTTATGACATTCAAGAAAGGAGTTGGTAATTTCATAGTCCTGCCTATTAAAGTATTTAAATACCTAAACAAAGGCATACCTTTCTCCTTAGCAGCAACTCTTGCACAAGCCATACTCACAGAAAGCATAGCATTAGCTCCAAGTCTGCTTTTGTTCTCAGTTCCATCTTTCTGAATCATCAAAAAATCTATCTCTTTCTGATTAGTTACATCCTTGCCAACGAGCAGTTCAGCTATCTTACCAACATTTGCTACAGCTTTGAGAACTCCTTTTCCATGAAAAGCTTTCTCTTCATCTCTAAGCTCTAAAGCTTCATGAGTGCCTGTGCTTGCTCCTGAAGGAACTATTGCAATTGCATGATTATTTTCAGTGAACACTTCCGCCTCTACAGTCGGATTACCTCTTGAATCCAACACTTGTCTTGCTAGAATTTTAGTTATTTTCGTCATAAAAATTAAGATAGTAGAACCCTTTATAAAAATTATGGTTTAGATGTTTATGGGATTCCAAAAATCTATTTAATTTTTTATATTGTCATAATAAAAGAAATAGTTGAAGAAATTAAATGAGTTATGATGTTAATTGAAGTATTTTATGTATGTGTCTCTTATATTTTTCGCTATCGTTGGATTTTTGAAAACAATAAATTTAATTTCACATTTTGAATGTGCTAATTCTGTTATTTCTTTCATACTCATTTCTTGAGTTGTTTTATATTTTTCAAAGAAATTCTTTATTTTGATTGCAATCTCTTTTGAGTAAACTACCTGTATTACTGTATCTCCAATAGTATCTAGAGTCATAAAGTCATCAGCATCTGGCAACTCTAACACCTTAGATTTAAATCCTAATTCTTCATAAATTCCAACAGCCCAATGATTTAAGGGATAATCTTTTAACCATAAGAAGTAAGTATCAATCTTATTTTTAGTATGATTTACATAAATAGATGTTTCTCTCCCTAGATTTATTAATAACCACCAAACATTTGTTCCACAGTTCATAGCTATTTTTGGTTCATCTTCACCTATGTGTTTTGCTACATACATCAACATATCACCCCAGAAATAATCCAAATCTAGCAAGTTATCAAATGTGTAGACCGCATAGTTTTCTTTTGCTAGTTCAGCAGTAAAAGTGTGCGATTTTTTCCCTGATTCATAATTTAGCAATAATTTATCAAAGAAAGATCTTAGACTCATAACCCATTCTTTACTTATTGAATATCTTTTACCATTCTTTTTTAGAACTCCTTGTTCGTGTAATTTGTCAACTGCCTTTCTTACAGCTTGATATGTTAGATGTAGGGTGTAATTTGTTCTTATTTTATTACTGAGTTCTATAAGTGATAATGGACTTTCTTTAGTTAGTATTGTGAAAACTAAGTCTTTTGCGTTTCTTGTTTCATCTCCAATTTGTGGTATACTTAGTTCAAGCATTTATAGAGGAAAGATAAAGAAGTTTTTAAACTTTTTGGTACAAAAATAGTTGTAGTTAATATTTAAATATTTAGCCAACCTTACCAATCAGTAACAAACAAAAGGTGATAATATGAAACAAATAATTATAACAAGACACTATAAAGCATCCAAAGTTTCAGGGATGACCGATTTTAACAGAAGAATAAATGAAAGCGAAAGAGAAAAAGCAGATAAAGACGGAATAGAAATCAAAAATAAATATGATTTGGATATGAAAAAAACCGCAGGAATTTCTTCCAGTCTGCAAAGATCAATTGATTCCATAAGATCTATGCTTCCAGGAATATTAATTATACAAAGACAGGAACTATCAGTATTTGATGGAGAAATTGTGGAAAACTTTGGCTATGGATATGGTGCTCCAAATGATGATATTAGTTACATGGCATATCAGTTCTTACAAGGTAAAGAAATATCTGGCTACACAAAAGAATCAAAAAATACCTCTTTAGGATATTTTGTTTTATTAAATGATTTTATGAACAATGAATTAAGTTCTGAATCAATAAATAATTATGTTGCATCAGTTCATGGATGCTCTGAAAAAACTCATTTGATGGATTCGGCACTCAGATTGAATAAAGAACCTAGGAAAAATATTCTAGAAATAGTGAAAGCAGTTGGAGCAACACCAAAAGGGAAAATATCTTGCTCATACAAACTACAAGATTCTTTAATTCTTAATCTTGAAGGTGAGAACTTTCCAATAACTCAAAAAACAATTGAAGATTTAGCTTCAGAATATGATCCAAAGCTTCATGAAAAAATGAAGCAAACATCAACAGTAGTTTACAAATGAAAACAACAATGGAAAGACAAATACTTTCTAAGAATTGGATCTGGTTTTGGTCGGGCAACTGGCCATTACTGGATAATGTGTATGAAGTTTCTCCAGAATGTCAAGAAAACTTCAAAAGAATAACAGGCGTCTATCCAAGATATTCAGCTTGTTTTTTCAAAGAAGGAATTCTAACAGTTTTTCATTCACAAGAAGAATATGATCGAATGGAAAAGCAATTCTTGAAAAATTTTGAAAGAGACCCGAAGTTCATACTAAAGTCTCTTGCAAACTATGATAAAAGAACAAGAAAAGATTTGAAAGAATTAAGCAAGATAAGAAAAATCAATTTTTCAAAGCTTCAAAGCGTTGAGATAACAAATGTCTACATTAAATCGATAAAACATTTCATTTTCAATTCCACTTACGACCACTATTGCTGGTATTTAGAGAAATACTTTATTCCAATTCTTGAAAACTATCTAAAAAGAAGGCTTAAAGAACTAGGTGAAGAAGAAAAGCTTTCAGAATACTTAATATTATTTGTTACACCTCAAAAAAAATCTAGAGTTTACAATGAAAGAAAAGATTTTTTCTCAATAATCAATAAAATCAAAACCAATAAAGCAGTCAATGTAGATAAACTAATCAAAGACCATGTGAGAAAGTATTGCTATCTTTCTGTTCTTGTTAATAATCCTCCTACAACAAAAGAAGATACTTGGAAAGAAATAAAGACTTATCTAGAAAACAACGAAGCATTCAGAATAGAAAGTGTAAGACTTGGAGACATCTTCGAAAAAGAAACAAAGAAGAAAGTCAATAAACTCCTGAAGAAGCTAAAACCAAATAAGAGAATAAAATTATTAATAGAAGGTCTTAGAGAAACAGCTTACATAAGAACAGAAGACAATGCTGTGATGGGATTATCAACATTTCTAATAATGCCGATGCAAAACGAAATTGCTAAAAGGCTTGGATTAACTTATTATGAATTAAAGGAATTATTGCCTGAAGAAATAATATATTATTTGAAAAACAATCTTCAAGTTCCAAGAAAGTTAATCAAGGATAAACTAAAAGCTAGTTTTTATTTTGTTCATGAGAAAAACAGATACATATTTCAAGGTAAAGAAGCAGAAAAATACTACAAATTACTTGATAAAAAAACCAAGACAAAATATGTTAAAGAATTAAAAGGAACACCAGCTTCTATTGGAAGAACTGTTGGCACTGCTTTTGTTGCAAAGAGCTCCAGCACCTTAAAGGAGTTTGAAAAGGGAGGAATATTAGTTGCGCCTGCAACAAGCGCAGATTTTGTTCCTGTTATGAGAAAAGCATCTGCCATCATTACTGAAATGGGCGGAATAACATCACATGCAGGCATTATTAGCAGGGAATTCAATGTGCCTTGTTTAGTAGGTGTTAAAAACGCAACAGACATAATCAAAACAGGAGATAAGATAGAAGTAGATGCAAACAAAGGCATTATTAAAATCTTAGATTCCTAGCTTTTTCTCCAACTTTGCAATTGCTAGTGTTGTTTTTATAATCGTGTCAGGGTTCAGGCTCATGGTTTGGATTCCACACTCAACAACGAATTCAGCAAATTCAATATAATCACTAACACTTTGACCACATATACCTATGTACTTCCCTTTTGCATTGCAGACTTCTATAACTTGTTTGACAAGTTTCTTAACAGCTTCGTTTCGTTCATCATATATGTGTGCTACTAACTCTGAGTCTCTGTCAATTCCCAGTGTTAACTGTGTTAAGTCGTTTGTTCCTATGCTGAAGCCATCAACTTCTTCTAAGAATTCTTCTGCAAGTATCACATTTGAAGGTATCTCGCACATTCCGATTATTTTCAAGCCGTTTTCTCCGTGTCTTAAGCCATACTCCGCCATGGTTGCTTTGACTTTTTTCACTTCATCCACTGTTCTTGGGAATGGTATCATTACTTCCACATTTGTTAAGCCCATTTCATTTCTGACTTTTAAGAATGCCTTGCATTCTAATCCAAACCCGTCTTTGTATTTCTTATCATAATACCTTGATGCGCCTCTCCATCCAATCATCGGATTATCCTCTTCTGGCTCAAATTGTTTCCCACCTATGAGGTTTGCATATTCATTGGTTTTGAAGTCTGACAATCTAACTATCACTTTTTTTGGGTAGAAAGCTGCTGCAATCATACCAATACCTTCTGCTAGTTTATCAACAAAGAATTGTGCTTTGTCTTCATAACCATAAGTTATATCTGCTATTTGCTTTTTTACTGCTTCATCTTTTAATTCATTAAATCTTAATAATGCTAATGGATGAACTTTGATGTAGGAGTTTATCACAAACTCTTCTCTTGCAAGACCAACTCCTTCATTAGGTATAAAACTCTGTTCAAATGCCTGGTCAGGTGCTGCCAAGTTCATCATTATCTTGGTTTTTGTTTTAGGCATAGCATCAAGCTTGGTTTCTTTGACTTGAAATTCTAATGCTCCTTTGTAAACGTAACCTTCTGCTCCTTGAGAACAATCAACAGTTATACTTTCTCCTTGAGGAATCATTTCAGTGCCATTGTTTGTACCTACCAAGCAAGTGATTCCTAACTCTCTAGAAATTATCGCTGCATGACAAGTTCTGCCGCCTCTATTAGTTACAATTGCAGATGCTATTTTCATAATTGGCTCCCAGTCAGGATCAGTCATGTCCGTAACTAGTATTTCTCCTTTCTTAAAACCATGAATGTTATGAACATCTTTGATTACATTCGCAGGACCTTTGCCAATCTTTGAACCAACAGATTTTCCTTTGACAATCAGCTCTCCTTTCTCTTTAAGCTCATAAGTTTCAAGTACGTTCTTGTCTTTTTGTGATTGCACAGTTTCAGGTCTGGCCTGAACTATGAACAACTCATTTGACTCACCGTCTTTCGCCCATTCCATATCCATTGGTTTAAACTTGCCAGCTTTTTCTGAATAGTGATCCTCTATTATGCAGGCCATTCTCGCAAGCTCCAACACTTCATCATTGGTAATGCAAAATTTCTTTCTGTCTTCATCTGCAACATTAACGTTTCTCGTCGGATGCTTGTAATCTGTGGTGTACACCATTTTTATGGCTTTTTCGCCGACTTTCTTCATGATTATAGGTTTAAATCCTTGTTTCAAAGTAGGTTTGTGAACATAGAATTCATCAGGGTTTACTGCTCCTTGAACCACATTTTCTCCCAAGCCATAAGCACCTGTTACAAAAACAGCATCTTTAAATCCTGATTCTGTATCTATGGAGAACATAACTCCTGAACAAGATTTATCTGAACGTACCATTTTTTGTACGCCAATACTTAAAGCGATTGAAAAATGATCAAATCCTTTATCCTCTCTATAAGATATCGCCCTATTAGTGAAGAGTGATGCAAAACACTTCTTGCAGGATTGTATTAACTCTTCTTCTCCTTTTATATTAAGATATGTTTCTTGCTGTCCAGCAAAACTAGCATCTGGCAAATCTTCAGCTGTTGCACTACTTCTTACTGCTACGTCAACATTATCACTATTATACGCAGCGCATAAGTGCTTGTAAGATTTAACAATTTCATCTATTAACTCTTGTGGAAAATGAGCATTCCTTATAATCTCCCGAACCTTGTGTCCTCTCTCTGCAAGGTTGTGCATATCATGAGTGTTTAATCCTTCCAAAGCTTGCTTTATATGATCTTCAACACCAGCTTTTTCCAGCAAGTAACGATAAGCATAAGCAGTTATTGCAAAACCATTTGGTATCTTCACACCTTTAGGCACTAAGTTGCGATACATCTCTCCCAAGGACGCATTCTTTCCACCTACTATTGGAACATCCTCTATTCCTAATTGATCAAACCAAAGAATAAACTGATTAGCCTTATCCATAAAAATACACCTCTTTTTTAATAGTCGAGAATATTAAATGAAAGTATATAAAGTTTTCGAAAGAAAAGAAGTTTATATCATTTTTGGTTATCTGTCAAGTGTTATGCAAATATTATCTGGACTAATCGAAAATCTTTCGGAAAAACTTAGGAGGAAGTTATAAATGCAAGAAAGATAAATGAAATTATGAAAATAATTATTGATTCTAATGTTTTATTTTCTGCTTTGATAAAAGATTCTATTACCAGAAAAATAATTCTGAATTATAATGGATTATTCTTGTTTCCTTCTTTCATTTTCACGGAGTTTAACAAATATAAGAACTTTTTGTTGAAAAAATCCAAAATGGATAAAAAAGATTTTAACAAATTATTAGATTTTATTCTGAACAAAGTTATGATTGTAGATTCTAATGATTTAATTCCTTATAAACAAAAAGCATTAGATATTGTTA
>JAHJDK010000231.1 GCA_018812505.1 Nanobdellota archaeon
ACCCATTTTTTCCTCCTTTATTGATTATTAAATCCATTTTATCATCTTTCTTTCTAATTTAAAAATATTAAATCTATTTATTAAGACAAGTGGCATGATGAAACGCTGCATTATACGGGTATGGGTCAAGCAGGGGACCAAAGTCTCAATTTTGCACAAAACAAGACATTGAATGAATCAGGAAGTAATGGGGTAGACGTCCATTTATTTGAAGTTTTTAAGAAAAACGAATATGTTTATCAGGGGAGGGTAGAGCTTGTTGCAAATCCTTATCATGAAAAGCAGCTTGATAAAGATGGTAAATTGCGTAAAGTTTGGATGTTTCCGTTAAAAATAATTGATGGTAAAGTTCTTAGTATTAAAAGAGACCTATTAATTGCAAAGCAAAACCAAGCAGAAAAACGTGCGAGAAAGCTAAGTGAAAAGGAGCTTTTGAAGCGGATCAAGAATCTATCCAAAAAGGCTGGGTGTCGGACAGTATCAGGAAATCAGTATGAACGAAATGCATATGTAGCTGAGCTTGCTAGAAAGAGATCAAATGGAGTTTGTCAATTATGTGACAGTAGCGCACCTTTTAAAAATAAAGCAGGAGAGCCGTTCTTAGAAGTTCATCATATTATTTGGTTATCTAGGAATGGTGATGATACGATCGATAATACGGTCGCACTTTGTCCAAATTGTCACCGTCGAATGCATATTTTAGATAAGAAAGCCGATAAGGATAAGTTGCTGATTAGACTGGAGGTCAATAAACAATAAGGTGTTGAAACCTAATAAGTTAAGTTTTATGAAATAGTTGTGGGCTAACAATTAGTGGTAAAGTTCGAGTTTTCTAGTGGAAGCAATTTTAGAGGTGCTTTAATTATAGTTTTTGAAGAATATCGGAGAATGAAATGGGTGAATCTTTTCAATTAATCAGAGTGTTTTTAGCATCTCCAGGTGGATTGCAAGAAGAGAGGCGTTTAGCTAGCGAAGCTGCTGAAGAAATTAATGAGCTTACTGCTAAACATCATAAGTTTCGTGTTGAGTTGTTAGGGTGGGAAGATACTCTTTCTGCTTCAGGGCGTCCGCAGGACATAATTAATCAAGAATTAGATAAGTGTGAGCTTTTTATAGGAATTATGTGGAAGAAATGGGGAACACCACCATCAGTCGGAGGCAAGTATACATCTGGATTTGAGGAAGAATTTGAAAGATCTTCAGCAAGGCTTTTACGAAGTGGTCAGCCTAAAATGGCAATGTATTTTAAAGAAGTTTCGCAAGAATTTTTAATCGATCCTGGCGATGATTTGAAAAAAGTTATTTCATTCAAGGAAAAATTAATTGCAGAAAAGAAAATATTATTTGAGAATTTTAAAGAACCATCTGATTTTCAAAAGTGTATCCGAAAAAAGATTACAGATTATTTGCTAAGATTAAGTAAGAATGAAAATGAAATTACGGAAGAAAAACAGAGCAAGCCTCGTCCAGAGCATATAGAAGACGCAAAAGAAAAAAAAGAAACTAAGTTTGAAGGGGAGAGTCCTTTTTCGAATGAAGGGCATAGTTTTTTAGAAGATTTTCTTAAAAGTGTCAAAGATTCAAATGCTAATGAGAAATTTTCTTCCTTCGAGGTTGCTCGATTTAGACTCTTGGCAGGTGTTATTTCAAAGACTGATAATACAGACTCTTTGTTGGGGGCACATGATGCAAATATTATATTTTTGAAGAAGAATACTAATTTCGGGGACAAAGAAATATCTAAATTAATAGATTCTGGGCTTGGTTTGTTCAAACATGAAAATGCTCCTTTGTGGCATTGGTATCATTTGAACGAAATGAAATATGGAACAGAGTCTTTTGCTTTTAGGGCTTTTCACTCTATTGATGACGTAGCTGTTGGAGTTTTGGACGTTATGAACCTATTATCACTGCCAATACTTGATAAGCATAGAGAGTTATTGTTGAAATATTGGCTCCGCAGTAAAGATAGATCTGACGGTATAAAATTGGCAACGTTGCGTTATTTGAAAAATCACGGAACAGATAAAGATTTGCACTTTGTTCAAGAAGAGTTAGATGAAGCTGATTCGCGTACTTCGATGCCGGCGCTAGAAACTCTCTTGAATATTAAAATGAAATATAACAAAGCAGAAGCATTTAAAACGCTTGTGTCCAACCAGTTTGAACATATCGATAATGAGCTTCTTGCAAGACTTTTATCCGATTGCCAAGAGGCGGACGATGAAGCTCTTTTTTTGGGAAGCAACCACTCCAATAAAGATGTTAGACTTAAATGCTTTAAACTATTGTGTCAAAAAAACAAGGCGAACAGTGAGTTGTTAGGAAGATATAAAGAAGATCCTGCGGCATTAATAAGATGGGAAGCTGTCAAATACTTCTTGTCTACGAAACAAGCTTTTTCTGATAGCGACGTTAGGGATATCTTAGTAAAGCCTAAAAAAAATACAGGGTTAGGTTCTATATTTTCGCTTGCGTTATCGTCGGATTCTGAAGGTCTAAAATGCTATGACGAATATTTGTATTATAAATATAGTTTGTTTTCAGAAAAAGATTTACTGGATATTGTTGAGAAGGGAAGTTTTTTAGATAGTCTTCCCTATTTTGCGTTGTGTCGTTTTCATTTTAAGAATCAGTCAGAAGAGTTGCGAAAAAATGTTGATGATCGTTTTGAAGGGTTCTTCGAAAAAAATATTGACCATTTGAAAAGTCACAATGCATCTGAGCAGGATATTAAAAAGTTAAGAGATTTGGAAGGATTTATTAGACGACAGATGACTCGAGAGGGACTAGATATTTTATGTGATAAAGGAAATATATGTGACTTGAAGAGAATTCGAAAGAATATGCGTTCTGAATATACTGAAAGCTCTTTAAATGAAATTGAGTACATGAAAAAGTGCGGAGAGTGGGAGGATATTGAACACATTTTAAAATTAAAAAAAGATTCCTCGAGTCGAACGTCCCTGCTATCGTTCTCAAATAATTCTGAATGGAACCAATCTATTGCAAAGGTGATCTATTCGATTGGAAAAAATCGTTTAGATGAACTATTGAGGATAAAGATTTCTAGTGCAATATTGGTTGAAATAATAAAAATTTCATCGTCTCAAAAGTTTTCTAAGATATCTTCGGATGTGATATTTTCCCTTCTTAATCACAAGGAAGATTTTGTTAGAAAGGAGACCTCCTTAAAAGTTAATGTTTCTTTTAAAAAGTCAGAGGTCAAGAATTTTTTAAAACAGTATACACAAAATGACAAATATCGTTACTATAATGTCATTTTTTGGTTAGATTTTGGCGCTTCAATGTCAAGACCTGTTGTCAAGCAAGCTGTGAAATATGTTTGTTAATATTAGTGTAGTTCGCATTGCGAGCAGTAAAAGAAGAGAAAGGACAAGATATTAATATGAGATGCTTTCTGTCATATTCTTATAAAACCGACATATCGGTGATTAAAGCAGTGTTGACTGAACTAAACATCAGTTATGTTAATCCAGCAGAGTCGCTTGAATATGGCCATACTGTTCTTGATACCAGCCGCCGGCAAATAAAAGATAGTGACTTCATTATTGCTGTAATGGACATGAGTCCAAATGTTGCTTTTGAGATTGGTATGAGTTATGGCTCAAAAAAACCAATATTTCTTATTGTTCCTGAGAAACAAGAACATGGTTTGTCTGGCGATTTATCGGGGCTAACCCACACTTTATCTGACCCTACAGATTATAATAAGATAAAGTACAATCTTAAAATATTTGTAAATCAACTTCCTAGGAAAAGGCAATCTTCTCGTGAAATAAAAAGACGAAGGAAATTTTCAGGTCCTAAGTTAACCCCTAAATACATTGCCTCATTAGGTGATGTTTCAAGTGTGAGGGGGGTAGCATTTGAAGGGCTTATTGAAGATATTTTTTCAAAACTTGGTATTGATATTTTGGCCCAAAACAGAAACAAAGCCAATGACTTCAGAGCAGATTTTTCTATTTGGATTAGTGAGCTTGATTCAATCATTGGTAATCCGATTATTGTTGAAACTAAGTCTACATCAAATAGTAGTAGCCTTAAAAATGCGGTATCGCAGCTTACATATTGTTTAAGAAAGTATAATTCTAAAACTGGGTTCCTGATCTATAATGCCCCGAATTGTGGACCTAATTTAGAATTGTTTGGATTTGCACCATTGGTTATTTCGATAAGCATTCAAAATTTACTTCAAAAATTAACTGAAAAATCTTTAGCCGAGATTATTCTTGAGTTAAGAAACAATGCTGTTCATAAAGAGATTCACTGATGGCAAGATATAACAAAACTACTATTGAGAATCATTTAAATATCGGGAACAATGCAGCAACAACTGCTGTTAAGGGAAAGGCATTTGAAGACTTAGTTTGTTATTTGTTTGATAGAGTTCCTGGGGTAGAAATAACTCAGCGAAATACAATGAACGTTTTCAACACAGAAGAAATTGATGTGGCTGTTTGGAATGATAAAAAACCAAATGGATTATACTTTTTGCCGCATATCATTCTTATAGAGTGTAAGAATTGGTCAAATCCAGTTTCAAGTAATGAAGTAAATTGGTTTGCTTCTAAACTCGAAAGCCGAGGCAGGGATTTTGGAATACTGGTAGCAAATAATGGCATAACTGGAAATGCTGTGGATCTAACTGCTGCACACAATATTATAGCTCGACATCTCGAAAGGGGTAGGCAAATAGTTGTTATAAGTAGAGATGAAATAAATCAGTTTCAAAAGACCAATGACTTAGTGATGTTAATTAAAGAAAAACTCTGTCGTATTGCTGTGTCAGGAGTTATATGAGAAAAAGTGATTCTGTGCTAACACTGTGCTAACAAAACACCCACAAACACCTAAAAACAGCGTTAAACACCAGCAAGTAAATATTTCGTAAGTCCTGCCAAGAGAAGACATTAGCAAAAATCAGCAAAAACCGTTAAAGTGCTTGAACGCGCTCATAATCTGAAGGTTGGGAATAAAATTTTTGCAAAAATGAATAAACACTAACAAATCAAATTGTTGATCCCTGGAGGTCTTTTCTTTTCTAACTACTGAATTAGTGAGTATCTTTCTTCGTTTCTAAATGTAGATATTGGTAATTATAATACAAAAAATATGAAAGGGAACAAACTGTTTACAGTTCAAGAAATGGCAGAAATGCTAAGTGTTCCCGTTAGTTGGATCTACCAACGAACCCGCTTTGGGAAAGAATCGATACCTCATATTAAGCTGGGGAAATACATTCGATTTGATCCTGAAGAGGTTATTGGGTTCTTTAAGGAAAAGACACCTAATAGTTGGGACAGTTTTGGCGCATAGCTAAAAATAAAGATCCTATTTAACGATATGGGGGAAGTTTTTAAATTTTATGACCTTCAGGTTCGGAACCTGAAGGTCTTTTATATGGTGCGCCCGGCAGGGCGCAAAGACTAGGAGGTGAAAGTCCTCTATGAGCCCGGTATGGGGAATCATTAGCTGAACGGCAAGGGTGTCTATCGTGAGGTAGAATCTGAAGGAAGCTGAAAGCAAAGCACTGGCTTGAC
>JAHJDK010000232.1 GCA_018812505.1 Nanobdellota archaeon
TATTATTATATCTGAATTTTTTTCGTCTGCAATCTCTTTTATTTTCAACAAGTATTCTCTTACTTTATCCTGATTTTTCTTTATGCACTCAAATTCTTTCTTGTTTTCCTCATCGATGCATTCGTTGTTGATCTTTCTTAGCTGGTATAGTTGTTTGTAGATGATTGATTTAGTAATCATTGTTTCAAAGAATTCGCTTGGCTCAGAATCATACGCTTTTAGGTTCATGACTTGGTAATATGAGTTTTTCTCCTTTATAATATAATTTGCTGGTCTGAAGTCGTTGAAGAAGAACTCTAATATTATGACTTTTGGGTTGTATGAAATATTTTTCAGCATTTTATACTCGTAGTACGTGTTGTATCCTCTTACAGCCATGTTTATTACTTCCAATCTTTCATCTTTTTCAGCTAGTCTTTCTGAAAATGTTTTGTTAGTGCAGAATCCTTCTGCAACAGAGTCTCCCAGCACTAAAATTGCTTTACTTTCATCCATTAGCTTGATGTTTGATAGTCCTTTCCTGGTCCAGCCTATTGATTCTGAATAAATTATTATTGAATCGTCTTTAACCTCTCTTATTAAGTCGTCGTAGTTTATCACACCAATTTTTTCAAGTGCCAATAACATTAGTTCTGTGAGGATAACTGCTATGATGATGATTGATGTGAAGAATAGTATTTTCTTGATAATTCCTTTCATCTATAATTTTTATGTTTGTAGATATTTAAAATATTTGTTTTTAGAAAACTTTTTGTAGTTAATTATTTGACTTCATTATTCTTGTTGATTGTTGAGTATATGATTTATTTCAAATAGCAAAAGCTTATATATTAATTAATAACAACTATTTGTTAAATGGCTAAAATTCATACAAAAGCAAAGAGGAAAGTGACTTCCAAAAAGAGAGCTAGAAATAGGGCTGTTAGACCAAAAACTTTCAGGACAGAGGAGTCTGCTAAGAAGTATGCTGAGTTGAAAGGTCTTAAGAGTTATAAGTTAGTCAGAATAAGTGATAAAAAAATTAAGGTTGTTCTTGAGTAAAATACTGTTTTCGAATTATAATCTTAAAATTCTTAATTAATCAAAGACAAAAATAAATTTTAGTAATTAATGGTCTTTGGAATTTACACAAACTTTATATATGTTCCTTGATTAACTTTATTTATGGGTGTTGCTAAGAATTGGAAGGGAGTAACTATTCTAGTGATTTTATGGTTTGCTATTCTATTTTTATCCAGCTTTTTCGGTTTGATAACTGATTTTCTTTGGTTTAAAAATTTAAGCTTTGAAAAGATTTTCTTGATTTCTTTACAGGCTAAGATTGTGTTGTTCTTGTTGACGTTCATACTTTTCTTCTTGTTTGTGATTTTTAACTTCTGGATTTCTTCCAAGCTGCAGAAGTCTTTGACCCCTTTCAAGCTTAAGCTAATGGTTTCTTTGGTCGCTTCTTATTTTATAGGAACTGTTTCTTATAATAAGTGGTTCACGGTTTTGCAGTTCTTTAACAGGACTTCTTTCAATTTATTGGATCCAATTTTCCTGAAGGACGTCTCTTTTTACATTTTTTCATTACCGTTTATATTGGCTGTTTGGGGTTTCTTATTTGCAACTGTTTTCTTGACTTTGATTTTGGTTGCTTTGGATTATCTTCAGTCTTTCATCGTTAATCTTTTTAGACAGCGGCAATTTAATAATGATTTAAAAATTGATTTTCAGGTTCCTAAGCTTAAGAAGAGTGTTTTGACTCACTTATCGTTTTTAGGTTCTCTGACATTTTTGTTGTTCGCTGTCAGGCATTATTTGTCAAGGTTTTCAATCATGTATTCTGAGAAGGGTATAGTTGTTGGTGCTGGTTATACTGACGTGGTTGCTTACCTTCCAATTATTAAGTTCTTGATGATTTTAGCGATAGCAATTGCTGTCTTGTTCATTTTATGGGTTGTTTTCTTTTCTAATAATAAGAAGCTTAAGAAGAGGCACATAATTTTATCTGCGTTGGTTATTTACTTGGTTGCGTTCTTTGTCGGGCCTACTGTTATTCCTGGCATAGTTCAGTCTTTGAAGGTTTCTCCAAATGAGATTAATCTTGAGAAGCCTTATATTGAGAATAATATTAAGTTCACAAAGATTGCTTATGGTCTTTCAGATGTTGAGGAGAAAGATTTTGATGTTCAACTTTCCATAACTCCTGATGTTTTGGAAAAGGCTTCTGATACTATGGATAATGTTCGGTTGTTGGATTGGAGACCTTTGACCCAGACTTATAAGCAGACTCAGGAGATTAGGTTGTATTATGACTTGTCAGGTATTGATATCGATCGTTATGACATTGATGGAAAATATACTCAGGTAATGATTTCTCCTAGGGAGATGAATCAGAATCAGATTGCTGAGAACGCTAAGACTTGGGTTAATATTCATATGGTTTACACTCATGGTTTTGGAGTTGTGATGAGTCCTGTTAATAGCGTTACTAAGGAGGGTTTGCCTAATTATTTTATTCAGGATATTCCTCCGGTTTCAAAAGTTGATGAGCCTTCATTGGATATTGATAAGCCGCAAATTTATTATGGTGAAAAGGACAATCAGTTTGTGTTTGTAAACACCAATACCAAAGAGTTTGATTATCCTAAGGGCAGCACTAATGAGTATATTCATTATGATGGCAAGGGTGGTGTGAAGCTTGATTCATTTATCAAGAAGTTATTCATGGCTATTAGGTTTGCTGACATAAAGATTTTATTATCTTCGGATGTGCACGATGAGAGTAGAATTATGTTTGATAGGGATATCAGGACGAGAATTTCAAAGATTACTCCTTTCCTTGAGATGGACTCTGATCCTTACATGGTTATAAGTGAGGGCAAGCTTTTCTGGATTCAGGATGCTTACACTGTTTCTAGTAATTTTCCTTATTCTGAAAAATATGGTTTGATTAATTATATCAGGAATTCTGTCAAGGTGGTTGTTGATGCTTATGATGGAACTGTTGATTACTATGTTATTAATCCTGAAGATCCTTTAATCCAGACTTATGTCAAGATTTTTCCTAAGCAGTTCAAGTCTTATGATTTGATGTCTGCTGACTTGAAGAAACATATCAGGTATCCTGTTGATTTGTTTAAGGTGCAGTCGGATATTTATAATAATTATCACATGAATGACCCAACTGTTTTTTACAATAAAGAGGATGCTTGGCAGATTCCTTTTGAAGTTTATGGTACTGGTCAGAAGGTTAAGGTTGAGCCTTATTACATTATTATAAAGCTTCCTGGTGAGGAGAAGGAGGAGTTTGTGCTTATGACTTCTTTCACACCTATTAGAAAGGATAACATGATTGCTTGGATGGCTGCTCGTTCTGATGGAGATAATTATGGTAAGTTGTTGTTGTACAAGTTTCCTAAGGAGAAGTTAGTTTATGGTCCTTTGCAGTTGGAAGCGAAATTTGATCAGGATTCTGAGATTTCTCAGCAGTTAACTCTTTGGAGTCAGCAGGGTTCTAGTGTTACTAGAGGTAACTTGCTTGTTATTCCTATTGATAATAGTATTTTATATATTGAGCCGCTGTACATTCAGGCAGAGCAGGGTCAGCTTCCTCAGCTTAAGAGAGTGCTTGTTTCTGATGGTGAAAGGGTTGTGATGGAAGAATCTTTAGAATTGGCTTTGAATGCTTTGTTTGGAAAGGCTAAAGATAAACCTGTTGTCAATAGTGATGGTGGTGATAGTGAAGAAGTTAAATCAACTCAGGATTTGATTAAGGAAGCTCAACAGTATTATGATGCTATTTTAGAATCCATGGGTGAGGATTGGCAGGCTTTTGGAGAGAACTTTGATAAGCTTGGAATTGTTTTGAATAATTTGAATTGAATTCTTTTTTTAGATTAATAGTTAATATTTTTAATTATAGTTCAAAGTCTTCTATAAATCCTTTTATCATCTTGTATTTTTCGATGTACTTGAATCCTTTATCTGTTAGGGTGTAGAATTTTTTGTTTTTCTTATCTGCTATCTCTTTGACTAGTTCTTTTTCTAGCAGTTCTGTTATGTATTCGCTGAAGCTTTGCGATGAAAGGTTTGATTTTCTTAGTAATGGTGTTGGTTTTATTGAGTTCTGGTTTTGCACGACTATTTCTAAGATGTCATGTATAACCTCTAGTTTATCTCTTTTCTTACTCATTTAAAACCCTCATTATCTAATTATAAAATTAGTTATTTCAGCCACTTGACTACTTTGTAATATATTATTATAAACACTGTTAACGATATTATTTGTAGTGTTGATTTTATCTCAGGAGCAAACATCCATCTTGGGGATATTATCCACATATTCATAATCCAAAAAATGAATATTAATAGGTATAATACCTTTGCTTGTGAAAACCACTTCTTCTTTTTTTGGTGTGAGAACATGCTTGTTACAACTGCTATTAGTAATAGTATTATTTGCAAGTATAACATTAGTGTGTGAGATTGTGTTAGAAAAACAATTATTGATAGTGTTAATGCTATTATGTGTCCGATTATAATCATCACTTTATTATTGATTTTTTTCCATATTGTGCTGAAGACAAGGTATAATATTCCTATAGAACTTAGATATCCCATTATCAGTAATACTATTGGAAATATGAATCTTCTTGGAATAAAGGCATCAAAGAATGTCATAGTGGAGAATTGTATTATTTCAAACAAGAACCTTATCAGGTATGCTATTCCGAATAAAAGAAATGCATCCCTAAAATACATTATACCTTTGTGTTTGGTTAAATTGTATGCTTCTTTTGTTTTTAAGTATATTAGTAAGCATATGATAAATACTATTAGTGTGTATGTTATTTCTGGAATAAACATTAATGGGTTAAAAAAGTGGTGTTGTGGCATTGGCATATTATCACCTTATTATTTTATATTATTTAAATGTTTAGACATATTGTTTATAAAAAATGTGGACTTATAATGTACATTTTAACTTCTTCCTGTTTATAAAGAAAAATGTTTTTTATGATTTTATAACTCATTTGAAAGAATGA
>JAHJDK010000233.1 GCA_018812505.1 Nanobdellota archaeon
ACAAAAAAATAAAAATAAAAAAATTAAGATAAAGCACTAATTGCTTTTTTAGCAATTGCTTTCGCCTTTACAGCATACTGATATGCGAACTCGAAGTCGCCAAAGTTCAAAGCATCCATGGCATCAGTTCTCAAATCAATAGCTTCTTCCAAATATTTTTCAGCTGAAACAATCTGACTGCTTAAAGAAGAGATGTCCTCATTTTTAATAGTGACTACATCAGAAGAATCCTCAGATAAAATTATTTTTTCCAGTTCATCATAATCATTCTGTATATATCCTTTAATCACTTCTAATTGGTCCATAATATCTTCTTCAGATACACGAGCAGCTTCTACTTCGTCTTGGGCATCAGCACAAGCTTCAATGCAATCATCACTATCGCACTCTGAAGAACAATTAATCATCTCTATAGCAGTTTCATTCTCAGGCTCAGCAGCTAAAGGAGTGCAATCATAAAACTCTATGCAACCATTATCATCTTTAACAGGTGAGATTATTCCTTCCTTACAGAATTCTTCTGAAGGCAAACCTGCATTTTGACACTGGAATTGTTCTCCAGAATCAGAGCCATGATTTCCAAACTTATCATAAGATTTTAGAACTTCTCCAGATTCCAAAGCGTAATTATAAACCTCAAGCTCATCAATCTTTCCATTAGCCCAAGACATACCAGGCCAATAGTTATTACCAACTCTGAAAGTGTAGCAATCCTCACCGCCTGTGTAAGATTTAGTGTCTTTAAGCTCGCCATCAACATAAAGCTTAGAAGTGCCTGTAGGAGATCCATTCCAAGTCATAGCGATGAAATGCCAGCCAGTATTAAGCCAAGTGTTAGGCTCATTAGTTGGTGTGTCTTGAAGATCAAACTTGAAATTAGGCTCATTTGACTCTTGACCAACTCTACCCTTAATAGCTTTGTAGCCATTTCTAGAGCCACGATCATAATACATTACATACTTGCTATCATCAGTATGCCATATAACTGCATCCCATGAAAAAGTGTCAAATTTAATCCAAGCAAGCACACTTCCCTCTTTATGGTTAAAATTTTCATCACACAAATATTCATAATACTCATTATAACTAACACTTGTAAGTGCTTTGCCAGAAACAGCGTCATCAGAAAATTTTGGAGTGCCAACACTCTTCAAAGGTGATTCTCCATCAGTAGAAACCATGCTTCCATCAAAATCAAGCTTGAAAGTCATTTTTTTCTCAATAATTTCTTCAACACAAGCACCGCAATAATCTCCATGGCTTAGATGTGCTCTAACTGCGCTGTTAGCAACAGTTAAGGTTTGTTCAGCAGAAGTACCTGGCTTATGACAAAGAACTATAAAATCATCATCCCCGCAAGGAGTCATCTCGTTAGATTCATTCTTTTTAGGTGATTTACCTGATTCATTCAAGACAACATTTGCAGTTACAAGACTAAGCTGTTTTGAAACAACTTTTTGCTTGTAAGAAGCATCAACAGTTAAACATTTACTAATGCAAGAACTAGAAGAAGTCTCATCATAGCATGTCTTTAAACAAAGAAGATCTTTAGTTTTGTCAATCCTGATTTTTGCTTCTGCAATAGAAACATCTGCGTCTTTAAGAGCACTAATAGCGTTCGCTTTTTTATCAACACTCAAGCCGCTGGATTTTTCAACAGCTGCCAACTTATTATCAACACCTTCATCAGTGTAGCCTTGTTCATTCTTCAATCTTTCCCTTGTTTTTTCTTTTTCATTAGCCATATTGTTCTTAGCTAACTCGGTGTTTTCTTCCAATGATTGGAAAAATAAATTTAACTTTTCTTCCTGCTCAGCTGACAACTTAATTTTTAAGCTAGAATGAACAATATCCTTTAGTTTCAAGACTTTCTCTTCATGTTCTTTAATCTTATTTTCTAACCTGACAACAGTTTCAAATTCTTCTTCAGGATCTCCTTGAATCTCTTTAATAAATGCAATTCCTGACTTGACTTTTTCAAGAGCCTGTTCATGAGCTTTCTTTACTTTATCAAGATTATCAGTTTTTCCTTTTTCACTCATTAACTGTATTTCAGAAATTCTTTTATTAGCCAGTTCTAATGCTTTCTCAGTTTTTTTTTGAGTCTGAAGAGTGAAAGCTAAATTGAGGTCTTCAAAAGCTCTCTTAATACCATAAAATGGGTTATCAGGTAATATTTTTATATCTTCAGTAAGCATTGTGTTATCTGAAACAACAGGTTCATTAATAACTGCTTTGTCAAGAATTGATATTTCTTTTGCGTTGACAAAAGACAAGCACAGAATTAACAACAACATAGTTAGAAATAATTTTTTCATAATAAAA
>JAHJDK010000234.1 GCA_018812505.1 Nanobdellota archaeon
TCAGAAAGATAAAATGAACATCAAACAAAGACTAGAATACATAAAGAAACATGAATGGTACATGCAAGGAGGAACAATAATACCAATAACACTTAATATACCATACTTCAGCATCGCAGAAGAACTAGGGTACAAGAATGAATATGTGTTTAACAAAGGATGCTGGAACAAAGGATTCTTCGAGAAAAACGAGGAAAAAAAGAAGGCAAAATATTATCTAAAAAAATATCTCAGGAACCCAGGATTTCTAGACCAAAGAATAAAGAAGTGGAAAGAAGCTGCTAAAAGACAAAATATTATCATAAAAAAGATAGCAGAACTCAAACCAGAAAGAGAACATGAACTAAAAAAACTAACAAGAGAATATGCTAAACTATCATTAAACGCTTGGAAACTAGGAATAGTTATAGAACCATTCGACCCATGGGGACACTACTTCTTAGAACTATACACAAAAAAATATGAGTCATCAGATTATGAAAAGTCAATCTTGACCAGCCCTGAAAACCTGAGCTTTATACAGCAAGAACGAATTGACAGATACAAAATAGCAAGAAGCAAAAATCTAGAAAAAGTTGAAGAACACTACAAAAAATATTATTGGTACCTAAACTCTTGGCAAGATATAGAACAGAGAAACGAAGAACACTTCAAAAAAAAAATCCAAGAAGATATAAAAAATTTGAAGAACGCAAAAGAAGAAGTTGAAACAATAATAAGACACCACAAAGAGATACAAAGAGAAAAAAAGCAACTCATAAAAAAATATCAATTCGACAAGACAACCATAAAAGTATTTGAATTCTTCTCAAGACTAAACGACTGGAGAGATGAAAGAAAAAAAGAAGGTGCCTGTAAGTCAAACAATCTAATGGGAAGAATAGTCAACAGATTTGTTAAAAACAATGAAATACCAATAGAATGGATATACCACCTAGCATTAGATGAAATAGAAAGCTTCAAGCTGCCAGAAAAATATCTGAAAACACTAGAAAAAAGAGCCAGTGGACTGTATGCAATATTCTTCAATAAAAAGAAACAACTACAATTCACATATTCAAAAGATGCAAAAAAACTACTCACAGCACTAGAATCAAAAATAAGATCAAATACAAATGAGATAAGAGGACAAATAGCTTATAAAGGCAAAGTAAAAGGAAAAGCAGTCATCATAAACAGCACAGCAGAATTCAAGAAAATGAAAAAAGGAAACATATTATTATCAATAATGACCAGACCAGAAATGATACCAATCATAAAGAAAGCATCAGCGATAGTTACAGATGAAGGCGGGATAACCTGCCACGCAGCAATCATAAGCAGAGAGATGAAAATACCATGCATCGTAGGAACACAAACCTCAACAATCATAATAAAAGACAATGATATAATAGAAGTAGATGCAGAAAAAGGAATCGTTCGAAAACTAAGATGAAATTGTTTCAAAAAATAGATAAGAGAATAATCTTTGGTTCTTTAGCCATCATGCTTGCAGCTCTTTTTTGGAGTCTAGATGGAATTTTCATAAGGCCAAAATTCTATGACCTTCCAGCCACACTAGTTGTTTTCCTAGAACACTTATTAGGATTCATTGTTTTAAGCCCATTCATTATTCTAAGCTGGCATAAAATCAAGCAATTATCATGGAAGAGCTGGAGCGCAATAGTATGGGTATCTATATTTGGAGGTGTAATAGGAACAATAACAATCACAAAAGCTTTTTTTGCAGCTATCTACGGAGAAACAACTTTTGCAACAGTCATATTATTACAAAAACTACAACCATTCTTTGCTTTGATAATGGCAGCCATTATCCTAAAAGAAAAGCTCAGCAAAAGATTTTATTTTTGGGCTGTTTTAGCAGTGATAGCAGGGTACGTGTTAGCTTTTGGTAAATCAGGCTTAAACATATTAGAAATTGATATATGGCACCATGCAGCATTCTATGCATTCATAGCTGCATTCTCATTCGGTTCATCAACAGTCTTCGGCAAGAGAATTGTAAACCATTTGAATTTTAAGTCAACTGCTGCTTTGAGATTTGGAATCACAACATTGATTGTCTTTGTAATAGTGCTATTCACTGGAGACATATACAAAGTAAACAATTTAACAACAACTCACTGGAACCTTTTGATTTTAATAGTATTCACAAGCGGTGCAATGGCGATGTTCTTCTACTACATGGGTTTGAGAAGAGTTCCTGCTTCAATTGCAACAATCCTTGAATTGTTCTGGCCGTTCTCAGCAATAATATTAGATTACTTAATTAATAAAAATGTCTTAAACACCGTGCAAATATTTGCAGCTTTAATCTTATTAATATGTTTCTATCAGATTATTGGAGAAGGAAGATTAAAAGGACTAACTTTCAAAGCCAAAGTTGTAAAAGGAAAAGGACGCGGAAGAAAACTAGGATTCCCAACTGCAAATCTGGATAAGTATGATTTTGATATATCTCACGGAGTCTACTTGGTAGAAACAAGTTATAATGAGAAAAAATACAAGAGCCTAATGCATTTTGGCTTCATAGAAACATTTGACGAAGCGCCAAGATTAGAAATTTATATTGGAAACTTCAAAGAAGATATCTATGGCAAAGAACTAGAAGTAAAAATTCTAAAAAGAGTAAGAGATATCAAGAAATTTGAAAATGTTGAAGAGTTAAAAGAACAGATTAAAAAAGATTTAAAGCTTGTCGAGAAATAAGATGAAAACAAAATATGTTTTTGAAAAACTGTTTGTTAGAGACACTACTTTAATAGTTCAACAAGCAGGCGCAAATGCACATCACAAAGGGCTTTTTGACATTATCAACATAAAAAATCCTTTTAAATACATGACAGCACACTATCTGAATGACGACGTCATTGAAGTATGGAAAGTGGTCAAATCATTGCAATGGCTGAAGAAAAAGATTTCAGAATGCAACTTAAAAACAGAAAAGATAAAAGAAGTGCTAAAAGAACAAAAAATACTTGAGAAAAAATTTAAAGAGATGCTAAGGAAAAAGCCGACTCTTGAAGAATTCAAAGAAAGCCTAAAAATAATATTCAAGCTAGTAACAAACAGTTTCTTCATCAACTACACAGCATTAGATAACAACTTGAAAGGTGAAAAGAAAGAATTGGCGCTAAAGGCAAGAGAAAAAGACACAATAATAGATGACACTGATAAATATATAAGAAAATCAATAACATACATGTTTCCACACTTAAAAGGCTGCGAGAATGCACTGCTAGCAAAAGAACTTGATAACCCGCCAAAAAAAGAAGAGCTTATCAGAAGAAAAAAAGGATTTCTAATGATATATGATGAAGTATATGAAATCACAAAATTATCAGAGTATGAGAAAAAAAACAAAGAAATTACATTCAAAAAAACAAAATACAAACAAACCAATGAGATTAAAGGAATGACTGTAATGCCTGGAAAAGCAGAAGGCAGAGTCAGAATACTAAAGAAAAAGGATCAGATAAAAGATTTCAAAGAAGGAGAAATACTAATTTCACCAATGACAACACCAGACTTCCTGCCTGCAATGAAGAAAGCAGCTGCAATAGTCACAGACGAAGGAAGCATAACCTGTCACGCAGCAATCATAAGCAGAGAGATGAAGAAACCATGCATCGTAGGCACCAAGATAGCCACTAAAATTTTCAAAGACGGAGATTATGTAGAAGTAGACGCAAACAAAGGTATTATCAAAAAGCTCTAGGCTTTTTGGAATTCAAAA
>JAHJDK010000235.1 GCA_018812505.1 Nanobdellota archaeon
ACAAGGATGTTGATGGTTTTACAAGATTAATTGTTCCTTATAATACAAAGCTTGGCAAGGGAGAAATTTTTATTGATATTAACGCAAGAGGAAAATTATTGTCAAAACCTGAACTTTTAGAGATAAAACATTTTTATCCCAACATTCCAAAGTATAGTTTCCCATGTTTGAATCGTCAGGAGATGTTTGCAGAAAAACTTGCAGCAGCAATTGGAAGAAACAAGCCAAGAGATCACTTTGATATATACACCATAATCAAGAATGGTTTTAAAATAGATTTCAGTCTCACTAAAAAAAAATGCAAACAATCAGGTTGCCAGTTTGATGTTGTGAAGATGTTTAATAATGCAAAGAAGCTTCACAAAAAATGGAGTGAAGATATGCTGCCGCTCTTAGCAAATGAAATTGAATTCAAAGAAGTAATCCAGACACTCGCAAAAGAATTCGATTTAAAATCATATAAATAAAAAGGCAAAATTATATTCTTAACAATACACAAAAAGATTTTATACTTTAATGTTTCGGCATTAATATAGTACACAATTTAAAGTCAAGGACTATTTTGTTTATAAATCTTGAATTTAGCACAAATTAATTTTTAAATCTTTTAACTACTTTAAAATGGAAATATTTAAATAGTTGTTTTTCCATTTTTATCTGCATTGGTGGGTGTTTTAATTGATTGATGAAGAAAACTATATTATTGAGAATTCTATGAATGGTTTGCTTTTTCATGCTGATAAGAATGATAGTGTTCATAGATTAGCTCATCTTCTGGCTGATTATAAAGCTGACGCGATTATTATTCGTGAAAACGGTGTGCCTATTGGAATTGTAACTGCAGGTGATGTTTTAATGAGTGTTTCAAGAGCGGGTGGTGATTTAACGTCTTTATTGGCTGAGAATATTATGACTTCCCCAATTATTAGTATTGATTCCCACAGATATGTTGATGAGGTAAAGGCTTTTATGCTTAATCGTGGTATAAGAAAACTTCCTGTTAAAAGAGATAATGATATAATTGGTTTAGTGGTTGACCCTGAGATTTTAAGCAATTCTGTTCTTTACAAGTCAGATTGAGATAAAGATTTACATACAACTTTTTATTCTCATTTTTTCATAATTCTAGAGGGGTATATCTTCTCCTTGTAGGAATGGATTCTCATCAGATTCAGGTGTGAATGTTTGTACCCCTCTATAAAACTCTGGTCTGTTTTCAGGAAGCTTCGCTCTAAGGTTTTCTCTTGTTGCTCCAATATTGTTAAGCACTCTCTCACTTTCAAAGTCAGTTGGTCCTTCTGCAATAACTGGCTGGTATAGGTTATTCTTTTGTGTGCTTGGCTTATAAACTGTTCCATCTAGCTTACGGACTGATTTGTGAAGATTTAACTGGTGAGAAGTTGTTATCACAGTATTGTTTCTTTCAAGAAGAGCAGGAACTATTTCTTCCAATAATTGGCAGGCTGTTGAATCATTAGTTGTATCTCCAAACTCATCTATTAATATGATATCATTTTTGTATGTCTGCGATAGTTCAAACTCAAAACATTTGTAGTTCATCTCAAATTCAGATCCTCCAGTACCAGGTGTTTTTATGAACTTGAAAAAGTTTGTTCCAGGAAATAATCCATACTTTGCTTCTTTGGCTGGTAGTGGGAATCCTGAATTTATTAAATTGCTTGCCAAGAATATTGTTCTCAACAGTTCTGACTTACCATTATGGTTTGGTCCTTCAACATGAATTAATTGTTTTTCAGGTTCTATACTAAAATCTATGGGGTAAATAATTTCTTCATCTGATTTATTGTATGAGTGGTGCTGATTCATGCTTTTTATAATCATTCTGATAGAATATATTTCTTTTAAGTGCATTTGGTTGGGTGTTTCTAATATCTCTGGAAAAACAATAGGATATCCATGATGCTCTAACTGTTTGTAAAAATTTGTTCCTGCAAGTGCATGGTTTAATTGTATCATTGCTGTAAAAATACTTGTTGTCATCAATTCAACTGTTTTCAGGTTGACCCATCTAAGGTTTTGTCTTGATGAAATTGTTATCTCCTCATCAACTAGTTTTGCAATTCCATTAGTATATTCTATAAAATAATGTTTACCAGTATCAGGGTGATCAAAAGGGATGTTTGCAGTTTCAAAATTGTCCACAGCAGGATGATAAAATTCAACAAAATCCTCAAGTTTTATTCCTTCTTTGAGCTTTGCATATCTAATTCCAGTTCCAAACTCAGGCTCTGCAACGGATATTATCCTATTTTGCTTTGAGAGATCTTTTTCCTTAGCTATTTCTTGGTAGAGTTTATCTTTTCTCACATTTTCAATCCATTCAAAAAGGATTTCAAATCCTTTAGCTGTTGGCTTATACTTTTCCAAAGATAATATGTTATTAAAAAATCGTTCTACTCTTTCAGAACTAATATTAACTCCTTGAACTATTGTTCCCTGATCAAAACCTGCATTGGTAAACAATAATTGACTTTTGATTATGTCTGTTATTGTGTTGTACAATCCATCGTTTGTTGCTATGTTCTTTATGAATTCCTGTGATTGCAAAATGGTTTCCTTAGAAGGTTTCATTGCAACAAGAAGAGGCATCAACTTGTTATGATCTGACATATACGATGCATCTGTGAAGCATTTTGAAACAATATCTAGTTCTTTATGATCAAAATATATGTCGCTGGTAAATTGAAAAAAATGATGATTAAATTGTTTTTTATGAACAAAAGGATAATACTTCGAGAATATGTTCGGTTCAATTCTGAGAAAACTAGCTATATTATCAGGTCCTAAAATGGGTGGTGGTGTGAAATGGTCGTAAGTAATCATTTTGCATATTATCCACCTCTTTTTTGTTGTGAATGTGTGTTTATTTAATAAGGTTTGTGTGTTTTTTCAAACCAAAAACTTTTTTAACCAAGAATTTTATTTCTATTAATTATGAAGAAACACAAGGTTATTCTGGTTATAAGGGATGGCTGGGGTTATAGAAGTTCTTCTGAACAAAACGCTATTAAGAATACGTCAACCCCTAATACTGACAAGTTGATGAAGGCTTATCCTCACACTTTGATTAATGCTTCTGGTGAGGCTGTTGGTCTGCCTGAAGGTTATCAGGGCAATAGCGAAGTTGGTCATATGACTATCGGTAGCGGCAGAGTAATATTTCAATCTCTTGCAAAAATTAATCATTCTATAAAAACTAGTGTTTTTTTTAAGATTCCTGAGTTTTTGGAAGCAATCAATAATTGCAAGAAACATTCTTCAAAGCTTCATTTGATTGGATTATTGCAGGTTCAAGGAGTCCATGCTCATATTAATCATTTGTTTGCATTGCTTGATTTATGTGAACAGCAAAAGTTCAGAGATGTTATTGTTCATGTAATAACTGATGGCAGGGATGCTCCTGTGACTGATAGTTTGAAGCACGTTTCAAAATTGATGAAGAAACTTAAGACTTTAGGGTTTGGATTTATTGGCACTGTTTCTGGACGGTATTATACTATGGACAGGGATAAACGTTGGGATAGAACTGAAAAAGCTTATGATTGTATTGTGAATGCTTCTTCTGATAAACAGCCTTTTTCTAGTGTATTTGATGTTCTGGAGGATTGCCATTCAGATGGTGAGACTGATGAGTTTATTGTTCCGAGAATTGCTGAAGGTTATGAAGGTGTTAAAATTAATGATTCTATGATTTTCTATAATTTCAGGACTGACAGGCCTAGGCAATTTACACAGGCAGTTGTTGAAAAAAACTTTGTTGGTTGGAAGCGTCAGCCTTTGAAGGTTTTCTATGTTGGTATGACTCAGTTTTATAATCCTATGAATGCAAAGGTTGCTTTTAAGGACCAGAATTTAAATAATTTGCTTGGTAAAGTTGTTGCTGATAGTGGTTTAAAGCAGCTGCGAATTTCTGAGACTGAAAAGTATGCTCATGTTACTTTTTTCTTTAATGGTCAGGTTGAAACTCCGAATAAGGGTGAGGATAGGCTTTTGGTGAATTCTCCCAAGGTTGCCACTTATGATTTGCAGCCTGAGATGAGTGCTTACGAGGTTACTGACAAGCTTGTTTCTGAAATTGTGAAGGAGAAGTATGATTTGATAATTACTAATCTGGTTAATGGTGATATGGTTGGACATACTGGTTTGTTGAAGGCCATTAAAAAAGCTGTTAAAACAGTTGATGATTGTGTTGGTAAAATTGTCGATGCAGGTTTAAAGCATAATTACACTTTGTTGGTGTTTGCAGATCATGGTAATGCTGAGGATCAGACAACTTTATGGCGTACCAGTCACACTATTAATCCTGTTCCTTTGATATTTGTTAGTGAAGATGAATCACTTAAAAAATTGACTTTACCTAATAATAAGGGTTTGAAAGACATTGCACCTACAACTCTTAAATTGCTTGGTTTGAAAAAACCTAAGGAAATGACTGGTGAGAGTTTAGTTTAATTTTTTCTGAAAACCTTTAAATAATACCTTTCTACTTCTAGTTTTTATGAGACTTATTAAAATTCCTTTTAATGGTGGTTCTTTAGATGAGACTGCTGACCAGGATTCTGCTCCTGATAAGATTGTTGAGCTGCTAAAGCGTTTTAGTTTGGATGAGGATGGACGTTTTTTTGTGATTAATCAGGAGGAGTTATTGGTTGATAATTCTGATTTGCAGGAGACTTTTCATCGTGTTGAGTCATTAATTGCTAAAGAGAATTATTTGACTTTGGTGTTAGGCGGTGATCATTCTCTTACTTATCCTTGTTTTAGGGCTTTTGCCAGGAAGCATGTTAATCCTGGAATTGTTGTTTTCGATGCTCGCGCTGGTGTGTCTGAGGATTTAAAGGTTAATAATTCTGATTATCTTAGGGCTTTGTTGAATGAACATATTGTTAAAGGTGAGAATGTTTTATTGGTTGGTTTGAGGTCTTGGTCTAAGGATGAGATTGCTTTTCTAAGGAAGAATAATATTAAATTTTACACTATGAGAGAGATTTCTATGGAGGGAAAGTCTGAGGTTTGTGATTCTGTTATGAGTGTTGCTCGTGAGTGGGATGGTTTTTATTTATCTGTCGGGGTTGGTGTTCTTGATCCTGCTTTTGCGCCTGGCACTTCTTGTTTGGAACCTGGTGGTTTGACTAGTAGGCAGTTGTTATATTTTATTCAGCGTTTAAAGTTGTTGAAGAATTTGAAGATGGTTGATGTTGTTGAGGTTTGCCCTTCTAAGGATTTTAATGACATTACTTCTTTGATTGCTGCTAAACTTATTTCTGAGCTAGCATAGTTTTTTTAACCGAAAAATTTAAATAGTAAAGCTTACTTTACGTATAGTTAACTTGACATTAACTAAGAATAATACAAAAGAAAAAAGACAAAAAGCAGGCTTAAGCCAGGAAAAACTTGCCGAATTGATTGGTGTTACCAGACAAACTATTATCTCAATAGAGGTTGGCAGGTATGTTCCTAGTCTAGAATTAGCGATAAAACTTGCTCGTCAGTTCAAATGCAAGATTGAAGATTTGTTTGATATAGGAGGTAAATAAAATGATAGGAAAACCTGAATGGTTCACATACAGAATTTTAGGATGGGGTCTAAGACCTAAAACAAAAGAAGGATGGTTATACATATTGGTTGCAGTGTTGATAGCTTTAGGAATATCTGTTCTTCCAATATCTGAAACTATGAAAACTATAACTTTGTTTATCTTTGTTGGATTAATGCTTGTTGATGTGTTGCACATAATGACTTTGATAGGTAAGCATCATGATGAAAGAGAAAAAATTCATCAACTGATTATTGAAAGAAACTGCTCTTTTGCAGCTATTGTAACAATAGTTGTTATAGTGATATATCAATCAATAAAAAATGTAAGTCAG
Source organism: Nanobdellota archaeon (assembly GCA_018812505.1). Taxonomy (GTDB): domain Archaea; phylum Nanobdellota; class Nanobdellia; order Woesearchaeales. The sequence continues at coordinate 5,893 of JAHJDK010000235.1, forward strand.
GAAATACCTTTTGATATTAGCTTGATGGTTGTTTTAGGCGCTATGTTATTAGCAAAAATTGGCTCCACTATATATACTAAATTAAAGATGTGATTGTTATAAGTTGCTTTTGAAGTATAAACATTAATTTTTTTTCTTTTTGTTTTTTTATTAACAAAGTTGATGTTAATTCCAAAATTCGATTTTCAAAGCAATTCCATCAAATTTTGTTATAGTAAATTATAAATACTAATTCTTTGATGGAGTTATTAATGAGAGAGTGGGCTTTGTGGTTTGGAAAACTTAGAAGTAAAAATACACAGTTTGGCGGTATGCTTAAATCTAAGAGCAGGAATCTTCAGCATTTGATTAATTCAAAGCTTTGGTTGAAAGTATTGATTGGCTTGCTTCTAGGTGTAATAGTTGGAATGTTTTTAGGTCCTGACTTTGGATTGGTTGACGCTTCTAAATCCTCGTTAATAACTGGTTGGTTGGCTCTGCCAGGCTATTTGTTCTTGGCTTTGATTAAAATGATTATAATACCATTGATTTTTTCTTCTATAATCATTGGTATAATTTCTAGTGGTAACCCTGAATTTTTGAAGAAGATAGGTCCCAGGTTGGTGGTTTACTTTGTTATAACGACTGTTATCGCAACACTAATAGGTTTAGGTGTTTCTCTTACTATTAATCCTGGTGAGTATGTTGACGTGGCAGAGTTAACTCGAGACATGTCTATTGAAGAATATAATGTGGTTGATACTTCTGGAATAAAAAATATTCCTGAAACTATTGTTGGCTTGCTTCCCACTAATCCTTTGGAAGCAATGGTTCGTGGTGATATGTTAGGAATTGTTATATTCACCATAATTGTAGGTATTGCTTTGTTGTTTGCTAGTGAGAAGCATCTGGCGTTAAGCATGAGTTTTCTTGAGATTGTCCAGGATATCAGTATGAGAATTGTCAGGTGGGCTATGTATTTAATTCCTTATGCAGTGTTTGGATTGATGACTCAGGTTACTTCAAAAACAGGTTTTAAAACGCTTATTGGTTTAGGTATGTACATGTTAACAGTTGTTATTGGGCTAATTTTATTGGTGTTATTTTATAATCTGATAATATTGGTATTTACTAATTACAAACCCAAAGATTTTATGAGTAATATAAAGGATGTTCAATTACTAGCTTTTTCTACTTCCAGCTCTGCGGCTGTTATGCCTTTATCTATGAAAACTGCAGAGGATAAGCTTGGTGTCAAGCAATCAATCTCAGAGTTTATAATACCTGTTGGTGCTACTGTTAACATGGATGGAACTGCTCTTTATCAGGTTGTTGCAACAATGTTTTTGGCTCAGGCTTTTGGGGTTCATTTGTCTGCTATGAGTTTGTTGCTGATTATTGTTTTAACTGTCGGTGCTTCAATAGGTGCTCCTTCAGCTCCTGGAACTGGAATAATCATCTTAGCGACTATTCTTGAATCTGTTGGAATACCTGGAATTGGGATTGCATTAATACTTGGTGTTGACAGAATATTGGATATGTGTAGGACTTCTGTTAATGTTACTGGAGACTTGACTGCTTGCTTGTACTTTAATGATCAATTAGCATATTTGTTTGAAAAAAAGAAAGAATGATGTTTTTTTTTAGAAGCCTGGATGTTCATCATATAATACGCAGCCCTTATCTCTTAATTGGGTAAGCACTTCCAGTTTTGTGTTCGAATCAACTATTACTGTATAAATATCATCATTGTTTTTCAAGTATTTTTCAACGTTTTGATGTATTAATTCTCTAGTTCTATTAATATCTGATTCGTTTTCAATTATTACTTTTCTTACTTTTGAAACTCTGTTGTTTTGATATGCAATTCTAAACATATCATTGTCAAAACCTGCCATTAACAAGTTATCAATAGAATCTATGAATTCATCATTATAATCGGTGTTGGTTTTTAACACATTTTTAGTTGATTCTAATGATTTAGTGCTGAATATGCTGTCGAATGATTTAAGTTCGATTATTTTATAATGTCGAGGTATTGTTATAATCCTTCCTGAACTGGTAGAATATTCCATTTCTATTTCTTTCATATAGTCTCTATCATTGTATGAGACTATCAGTTTTAGTTCGTGTGTTGTTTCAGAATTTTTTTTAATAATCCCTCTTTGTTCTACAGAGATAATATCATGACAACAATCAATTAATTGTGAATAAACTCTTGATGAAATTTCAGTATCCTTGTTAAATTGTTTCATATGAATATTTATTTCAGGATGTTTTGATTTTACTTCTCTAAACGCATTGTCATAGTTTTTAATGATGTCTAAATTTGTACTGGATAAGCTAATGGATTTTATTGTCTCAGTTAGTTCATAGTCTTTTGTGCGTAAAGGTTCTATTAAGTTAATGAATGCTTTATGGTAAAACTCCATTATAATCTCAGAAGTGGATATTAAGGGAATAAAATCCTTTAAGTCATTGATGTCTTTATAACCAAAACCTCCGTTTAATTTCTTAGAATCATACTCTAATCTGAGATTGTCCACAAAATTTTGTTGTACAGGAGGTATCTCTAATTCATTTACTCTATTAAATAACTTGTTGATTTTATTATTAATTTGGGTGATATCTAAGAACTTTTTAAGTTTTTCATTAACAGATAAACATGTAACATCACTTTTCCCAAGTATGATATTTGCTATGTCATCTCTTAATTTTATAAACTGGTCTCGATTTAAACTCATTACTGACTCAGTTATTGTGGACATCTTGATTTTTGTTTTTATAATTTAATGTGAATATTAGTTAATTTATAAATATTGCTATTATGTAATCACTAAATAGTTATAAACTTAAGTTATTTGGTGTGTTGTAGAATAATTTTCAAAACATTTATAATTCGAAATCACTTGTTTTCTTGTATGGGAATTATTTATTTTGTTTGCGCTAGTATAATAGAAAAAGATGGTAAGTTTTTGCTTGTTCGTGAGAGCCATAAACTTATAGCTGGAACATATAATTTTCCTGGTGGGAGGATTGAAGTTGGTGAAGATATTTTCTTAGCAGCTACAAGAGAAGTAAAGGAAGAGACTGGCTTGGATGTGAAGCCTGAGAAAATTCTGGGTTTGTATCAACTGCCTTTTTTCGCTGGAGATAACAATGTGATTGCCCTTTTGTTTTTCTCAAAAATAATATCAGGTTCTTTGAAAACTTCTGAAGAACATAAGATTGTCAAGTTTTTTTCTTATAAAGAGATTAAAGAACTTGACAAGAAAGGTTTGATAGGTGTTGATTATGTTCTTCCTGCATTGAATGATTATAAGAAAGGAAAGTTTGTGGATTTGTCTTTTGTCAAAGTCATTAATTAGATA